>JAXINT010000069.1:0-14459 GCA_034190605.1 Asbonarchaeaceae archaeon (SeqCode)
ATCTTCTTTGCAACCTCTCCAAGCTCAGCCACGAGGTCAAGGGCGCGGTATTCCGCAGATATGTCAAGGTCATACTGGTTTACAAACATGTCAACCTCTTCCTGGTTCCCCATAAAAAGATCATCTCCAAGAATCTCTTGTGATCCAAGATTTTTATATTCTCCAGACACAAAGTCCGAGTATGGGAGAAAAAGGCAAGAAAAAAAATGCAGAAAAGATCTCACTGCCTCTGGAGAAGCTTAACTCATTGATAGGAGGAGGGATCGAGAAAGGTTCAAATGTTCTCATCCTTGCAGACCTGGTTATAAACAAGATGCAGTTCGGATCTTCCATAATAAACTACAGGCTGGAGCAGGACGATCACATACTGTACCTTGTGAACAACAAGATCCCTGAATACGCAAAGGACCACATAAAAGACTACAAAGACAGGAATGAGTCGATCTCATTTATAGACGGTTTCTCCTCCACACTAGGAAAAAGTCCAGAAGAGATAGAAGGAGACTACTTTGTAGAGGCAAAGATCACAGATGAAAAGGAAGAATACGTAGAATCCACGAGGAAAGCGGTAGAGGATGCTCTGGAGGATCTGGATAGCGAAAAAAACACCCTTGTATTCGATTCGCTGGACTCGTGGATAGGCGAGATGGAAGAGCTACAGAAATTTGTGAAGAACACCCGTAAAAGGCTGAGAGACACCGGGACCACCGCATATTATCTCCTCCCTAATCTGGGATTTGAAGAGGAGGATGAGGATACCTTCCAGAGGTTGAGAGACACCTTCGACTATCTAATACATCTCAAGGGCCTGGAAAGGACCGGAATAGTGCTGAAATACATAGATATCAGGAAGCCAGAGATAGAGACAAAGATACCTTTCGACATCACTGTTCAGGGACTGGCCACATATATACCGAAGATACTGGTTACAGGTCCAGAAAACGCAGGTAAATCCACAACAGTACAGAACATGTCTGATAAAGCAGTATCTGTAGACAGGCTGGGCACCACAGTAGCACTGGACCATGGAGAGATTGAAAGAGAAGGCATAAAGACATACCTATTTGGTACTCCGGGACAGGAAAGATTTGACTGGGCTATAGACTTTCTAGGTAGATCAATCTATGGCTGCTTTATACTCCTGGATTCGAGAGATCCTGACTATGAGAGAGCGAAAGTGATGCTAGATGAACTCCAGGAAAAGGAGATACCTACAATAGTGCTTGCAAACTTCCAGAACAAGGAAGGAGCAATTTCTCCTGAAGAGATTGAAGAAGAGATGGGTATAAAGACTATAGGAGTGGACGCCATGCACGGTGAGAACCTTGAACTGGCGCTTGACACAATGTTCGATGAGATCATAAGCAGGCACTTCTGGTACTACACCTAAAGAACTGTGCCAACATTATAAAAGGAACAAGGACCAAAAAAACAAGAGGAGGACAGGAAGATGTCAACCGAAGAGGAGCTAAATGAACACCTGAAAGATATCAGGAACATCGACAGAGTCAAGGGATCAGCACTTGTTAGAAGAGACGGTCTTATGATACTGTCACAGCTACCTGACGGAATAGACTCAGACCAGCTAGCAGCTATGACCGCATCGACAGTAGGTTCAGGAGAGACAGCTTCCAACACACTTGCCATAGGGAATGTTGAGCAGGTTATAGTCGAGTCAAAGCAAGGAAAGCTTATATCTACAGGTGTGGGAGAGGACGCAATCCTTGCAGTCATCACAAGCGAGGACATACAGATGAAAGATCTTCTGAGTAGAATGTCTCAAAAGGTGGATGAGGTCGTGGAGATTCTTTGAGTTTGGCCGGTTACTGAAAAAGACTGGTCTCCGCCGCATAATTATATAACACTGTTATATAGGGAGAGTTTCCGAAAGACCTTAAACAGTTCTCCCAGAAAAACTTTCTCAAGATGGTGTCTGTACCAGGGTGGGTCACAAAATGTGAGACCTGTGGGAACAAGCATCCTTACTATGAGGGAGACTGTCCTCTTATAGAAGTTGTGAAGCGCCAGAAAAATACAGAGAAGCTTCCCGAGAGCATGTTTGGAGAATCTCCTTCTGTATTTGTAGGTAGGCACAACTATCCTCAGGTGAATGTAGGCCCCACAGCAGCGCAAGAGGAGGAGACCGCGGTAAAGGCTCAGGATCCGAAGGAATGGTTTGGCATGCCTTATGAAAAGGTTATAGGCATCCAGACAGCGCTTATAAGGTCCAAGTCAAGGCAGAACGTCAGGTCCGACAGCAGGTTCTCAAGGGAGAATCAGCTGCTTTCGATGGCAAAGAGGCCTACAGACGTGGAGCTGGATTTTAAGAAGAGACCCAAGTTCCAGTACAACTTCGACAATATAAGGAATCCTGTGGTCTCATCCGGGCCTCTGGACCAGATGGAGATAGCAGAGAATGTAAAGATAAAGCATTCCGTGGAGAAGATAGTCAATGATGAGCTCAAGGCAAGAAGGCAGGCTGAGAAACTTTATAGCAAGGACATGGATGTATACCAGATAATAAACATACTTTCATCCGGCGCTCTAGGAAAGAAAGATAGGAAAAAGATGGTTCCTACCAGGTGGAGTGTTACCGCATCTCAGTCCATGGTTGCAAAGAGCATAATAGAGGATTTGAAGGACAGGCCTGTTATAAATGATTACAGAGTCTATTCCAGCGAATACCTGGACAACCATTTCGAGATCCTTCTGATACCTGGGAAATGGGAGTTTGAGAACTTTGAGAGCTGGGCTCCGGAGGAGGAATGGGCGCAGCAGATGCAGAAGGCCACGGTACTTCAGGAGCATGAGCCCTATGATGGTAGGACTAGCTACGCAGAGGCGCAGGGAGGAGGATACTATGCGGCAAGGCTAGGAACTGTAGAAGGTCTAAAGAACTTGAAGAAACAGGCCAGGGCTGTAGTTTTCAGAGAAGTTTACGAAGGATATATAGTGCCTGTAGGGAGTTGGCAGATACTGGAGAATGTCAGAAACGCTTTCAGGCAGGATTGCAGGAAATTTGAGACTAGAGAAAAGGCGCTTGAACATATAGACAGTAATCTGAGAGTTCCTATAGAGAACTACATAGGTAGAAGCGAGATATTAAAGCAGAAGAGGCTTTCAGACTTTATAGGTTAGTCTTCAATCTCTAGAAACATCTCCGGGTTTATGAGCAGTACATACACTCCTATCACACCGGTAAACAACCTTCCGATAAAGAACCCTATAATCCCTAAAACACCTAGCAAACCTTCAAAGATGTTTGCGAACAGTAGTAGTATGAATGCGATCATCACGAGCATCGATACTTCGAATCTGTTCTCCCTGGAGGCATTAAGTCCTTTCTTGAAACTGTCAAAGAACTTTTCTTCCCCAACCACCACTGATACCGGTGTGAAGTAGAACATAACCGAGACTATGAGTGTAGCAGAAACCATTAAGAGTATTCCCAGGACTGTAAGGCTCCAGATGCCTCCTTTAAATCCTGCAAAGATAACAAGTATTCCCGGGATGCTTGCGGCAACACCTATCATTATGCTGAGTATGAAGGCAGCAGCTGCTTCAGGAATCTTCTTGAATCCCTCTTTAAACCCCTTGTAGAAATCTGTCTTTCCTCTCTCCTTGTTCTGTTCCACAAGGAAGAAATAGAAGTTGTTTACCCATATGTGGAAAGGAGCCATTATTATCATAAGTCCCAGCAAGAATGACAGTCTGTCGAGATTTACAAGGGATGGATTAAATATAAGATTTGCAAGATATATCCAGTAAAAGCTCCATATGCCGACAATAACCAGTTTGGGGACAAACATCAGCGGCCTTTTTATCAGGAGCTTTAGAGAATTTTTTATTACCTTTTTCAAATGCAACATACTGTAGAATATTTGTAGCTCCATGTTTAAAAAGTGGGGCTTATCCTAAATATGCGGTACAATTCGGAAGAAGAAACTAAAACTCAGCTTCTTTAGTCATCGCCACCAGGCATCTTGACCTCACTTCCCTGGCCCTTCATTCTTCTTATGAGGGAGGATTTCTCACATTCGGAGCACTTGATGTAGTAAGGCCTGTTAGGCATCTCCTTCTCTCCTTCAGTCTCTGCACCGCAGTAAGGGCACTCCATCTCATACTTGAAGTTCTCACCATCGTAGGAGAACATCTTTATGTGGCCCTTTAGCTCATTGTCATCATTGGGTAATCTCCTGTTGGTGGCATACTCCACCTTGTCATAGTCTATCTTTTCGTCCATAATTATTGGTAGTGGACGCTAGAATAAAAACCTTTCGCCAAGATTCATACCCTGAACGGTCTTATCTCGGTGTAGAGTTCAAGCACTTCTTCCTCGCTCTTCCCCTTTAGAGGAGATCTAACAGGAATTTCCAGATTTTCGGAATCTATTAGACTTTCTTCGCCCTTTATCCTGCCGTCTACAACTATATCAGGCTTTAAAATCTTTAAAGACTGCGTCACAACTTTCTTCCAGGAGTCCTTACCAACTATAACCGGTTTGAGGCCGGGCTGGTACTCTTCAAGAACCTCGACCCCTTCCTTCACAGCGTCAAGTTCCCCTCCCTGGACCACTGGAACCAGTCTGTAGCCCTCTTTCATCATGAGGAATCCTGCGCATGTATACAATCGATCTATAAGCGGTAGTAGAGCGGTATTACCCTCCTTGATAGGTAGACCTCCAGCCCCCTCCTCCATGTCCATAGAGATGAAACCCCTGTCTTCTAAAAGGTGTAACTTTATCTCTCTGCCCTGAGGGTCCTGTGTATATCCCTCTCCTTCAAGCAAATCAACCAGCCTCTCTCTCGAAAAGCCTTCTGCATCTCCTTCTATGGACAGCCTGAACTTATCTAGTTCTATATTCTCCTCTCCAATCTTTTGCACAACTGATTCGGCATTTATATCGTTTGAACCGATCGAAACACAGGGATAGATCTCTGATATCCCGGTGAGATACTTCAGAGAGTGAACTGCAATTGGTACGCTTTCCTCATCCATATTCACAACAAGGAAGTTCTCCAAAATTTCATAGTCGGCATTTATATCTCGCGTACCAAGCTTATCTCCTATCCTATCCTCAAGTCTTTCTATAGCGCTCTCTTCTATTGCATCTTCCGAAGGTCTGACAAGAAGCTTCATCTCAGAGAGGAATTTAGTGTAAGGATTTTTAACTTTTCATCCCCTTTCTTTAAAAAGAAGGACACGGATAAAAAGAGAGGTGGAGGACAAGATTTGATGGGTCGGTGGTCTAGTCTGGTTATGACGTCGCCCTTACAAGCAACTGCCGCAGCAGTTGGCAGTGGTGACCGCCTCGATGAAATCGGAGATTTCAGTCGATCGAGTTAAACTTCCTCCGGAAGTTTATCGAGCTTCGGTGGTCGCTGCCTAGCGGCAGAATATACTTGAGAGAGGCGAATATCGGAGGTTCAAATCCTCCCCGACCCAATACTAGCAGAGAGTCCTTCCTGCTAATGTTCACCATGTCACAACTTTCAAAAGGAAAGTTGTTCGAACTAAATTCCTCTACGGAATTTAGTGAGTTCCGCTCTCACTCCGTTCGAGCCCCACAACTCGAGCGCAGCGAGAGCAGAAGGGTTCCTCTGGAATCCTTACATCGTCGCCGATTTGCGACGCCCCGGTGGCTTAGCCCGGTATAGCGGCCGACTTGTACGGCGGAGAAAGCGCCGCTTTTTCGCTGGCGATACGCTGAGTGCAACTGCCCCTCGTAGTGGAAACAAGATTCAGGCCGTAAGGCCTGCGACCCTCGTAGAGGGTCTGTAGTCCACAGCATTCTCCTCCAGAATGCTGTTCAAGCATGCATTCCCTAAGGGAATGATGCGTTTCCAACTGCTACGGCAGTTGTGTGATGATCAAGAGAAACGTCCAAGGTATCGGCAGGTCGCGGGTTCAAATCCCGCCCGGGGCTCTTATACCTTTAGTTAGTAGCCCTAACCCCCGGTTTTATAAAACCGTTCCAAAATCGGGAGGGTTAGGGAAGATGACAGCAACACCTCAACTGCATCATCACTCTGCCTCCTCTTTTCCCATCTGATGATGAAAAGACCTTCAACTTTTTATGCTTTTATTTAAAGTGATGTTTTATGAACTCAGAAGAAATCAAGTTAATGCCAGAAGAAGGTGCTTACAAAGCCAGGATTGACTTCCCCGACAATAGAACAGGAAAAGCCATACTATTCATGCCAGGCATCAGTAGTGGTCCTTGGGGAAGCATGTTTGATGAATTGGCCGAAAAAGCTACTAAAAACGGCTATCTATTTCTAAGATTTGAAAGCTGGACAAATGCAGAAGATTTACAAAAAAAGACATTAGGAGATATACATAGGGAAATGGATGCGGCAATAGAAAAGATTAAAGAAGACGGATGCACAGAAATAAACATAGTTGGAAAGAGCTTTGGAGGAGGAGTCAGCCTATCCTATATTCCCGATTCAGTAAAAAAACTGGTTCTATGGGCGCCAGCAGTAGGAGTTAAAAACAAGTCTAATATTAATTATTGGATCAATACAGCGCTAAAGAATGCTGAAGAACTGACAGATATAGCAGTAGGACATGATTATCTTAAAAGCCTGGACCTCCCAATTAAGATAATCCATGGAACAAATGACACAATAATATCTCTTAAAAATTCTGAAGAAATCATCCAATATCTCCAAAAAGGAACTCTCTCTAGAATAGAAGGGGCAGAACACTCTTATAACGAAGAAGAACATAAGATGCAAGTAATAAAGGAGACATTAGACTTTCTCACTTGAGATATGAAAGAAACTCTTTCTTCAAGTACCTGTCCTCCTCAAATAATCCGGTAGCTGAGCGTGTTTTTGTCATAGAGCCATCACTCTCTACTCCTCTCATTTGCTCACATAGATGTCTTGCCTCCAAAACTACTATAGCTCCGGATATATTAGTTTCTTCCACTAAACCTTCGGATACATTTCTGGTTAGAGACTCCTGATTTGTTAACTTTCTGCTGTGCCACTGCGCATATCTTGTCAGTTTACTAATACCAATTATTTCTCCGTCAGGGATATACCCAATATGCATCCTTCCTATAAAAGGGATCAAGTGATGCTCGCATAAGCTAAATATCTTAATATCCTTCTTAACCACCATCTCATCATGGCCTGTCTTAAAAGTCTTGAGATCGGGCTTTTCTACCTCTCTGTATCCTTCACTAAGTTCCTCCCACATCGAAGGCACTCTGCGTTTCCATGTATCAATAAGTTCTTCTCTTTTTGGATTCTCTCCTATGCCTTCCAAAAGCAAAGAGGTTGCCTTCTTTATTTTTTCCTTATCTACGAATTCCGTCATTTTACGATTTACACCTCCTTACTTATTGTTACAACTAACCCTTGGTTATATAAGTATTGAGGTAGTTCTCTGAATTGATATGGATCAGCAAAAAGAAGACATGCTAAAAGACATTTCCAAAGAATTAAGGATAGGCGCACTAGAAACCATTAAAAGTGCTGGTCACGGCCATGTAGGATCTTCAATGTCTTCTGCAGATCTTATGACCGCACTCTATTTTAATCAACTTAATTATGATATAGAAGACCCTAACCACAAGGAGAGAGACAGAGTACTGGTGAGAGGGCATGTAGGTCCTCTAAGGTATAAGCTATTCTCCCTATTAAACTGGATAGATAAAGAGGAGCTATCAACCTACCGTCATTATCCTACTAAACTGAAAGGCCACGAGAGCATGCACCATGTGGATGGTGTAGATATTACTCCTAGTGGTTCCCTAGGAATGCTTCTTTCATACGGAGTGGGGTCTCAGATAGCAGCTGCGAATAGAGATCAAGAGTTTAACACCTATGTCTTTCTGGGCGATGGTGAGGAACAAGAAGGAAATGTGAGTGAGGCGGCCCGGCATGCTGCTTCAATGGAAGATATGGACAATCTAATAGCTATAATGGACCAGAATCAGAAGCAACTTTCTAGACCTACTGAAGAAGTTGATGGAGGCGCACCAGAGGAGATATGGGAGGGCTATGGCTGGAAGGTATACCAGATGGAAGACGGTCATGATATGGAGGAGATTTCGGAGACTCTAGAGGAAGCTAGAGAATCTGAAGGGCCTAGTATAGTGATAGCCCCTACTGTAAAAGGTCTAGGAGTTCCTGGAAGCACAGAGAATCCAACAGGATATCATACATCTAGTACCTGTGAATGGGAAGATATAGATAAGGCTATAGAAGAACTTAAATCAGATATATACCGTTCTGCTGTAAAAGAAGAGGCTCTAGAGCTAGCTTCCGAAAACAGGCTTGAGGAGGCAAAGGTTTCTCAAGAAGACCTCAGTAAGGAGATAGAGATAGAGGTAGATTCTGATACTGAAATGAACATGGATTATGCTCAAGCAGATTACTTCAATAAATTAGATCAACTTATAGAGGGAGAAGATCCTGATTTTTACTTCCTCAATGCAGACTGGGTGAGGAAAAGTCTTGCAGATATGGCGGGTTTAGGTAACAACATCGAATACCACGATGTCGGAATTAGAGAACAGCATCTTACTGCAGCAGCGCATGGTCTCTCTGTTACGGACCCTGATAGCAGGGTTATAGTTAATATAGGGGACTTTCTAACTTATAGGGCTGCAGATCAAATATTTACTGCTGGTTTAGGAAAAAGTAACCTCACAATAATTTCTGATACTGGAGGCCTGACTCAGAATCAGAATGGTAAGACACATCAATCAGCAGGGCAGCCAGGGATGATTGATAGTATGACGGGAGTAAATTTCTATGAACCGGCTGATGTAGAGGATATGTTTAATGTTCTGAACGAGGCACTAACAGAAAACGAAGGCGTGGACTTTATAAGAACCTACAGTTACGAGGAAGATCTTGTGCCTAAAGAATACACCTCTTCTGATTTTACAGACCATTATGTGGCTTTTGAAAGTGGAGAGGGGCCTGATATACACTTGGTAGGCAGTGGATTAGTCACGCCTGAACTCTATGAGACAGCTGAAATGATAAATGACGCCTACGATAAAGATTGTCGGTTAATTAATATCGGAAACCACGATCTGGATGAGGAGAGATTTGCAGAATATTTTGATTCAGGAAAACCTGTTTTTGTAGCATATAATGGTTCTTCTGATTTCGTGACGGGCAATGTCTCAAAAGCCTTAATAAGGGGCGGAGTTGATGTTCCGGATATATATAGTCATGGATTTTCGAGAGGAGATACAGGCACTACTGAGGAGCTCCTGAAGGAGTACAAACTTGATAGTGAAGGCCTATTTGAAGTTATATCCCAGAAAGCTGGCCTGAACGAGTGATCAAGATGGAGTTAAAATACTATGATATTACGGAGGCTCAAGAGCCGCTTTTTGAAAATGGAAGTTCTGTCTCTATTTCAGAGCTGATTGAAGCAGCCTACCAAGACGATCCCGAAGTCTTTGATGAGGAGGGATACTTTGCGCCTGACACCGACTTCGATTCAATTGAACCTGAACCCTACCAAGGGAGGAAGGAATGGAAGAAGATGATGGAGACACTGATATATAGCTTGTCAGGACAGAACCCTTCTGATAGGGAAGAAAACTTAGCTTTATCGGCGACAGAAGAGCTTAGACAATATTATAAGGAGACGGAGTTATATGACGATGTTACAAGCCGGGAGTTTATGTTTGGAACTCTACCGTATCTATTTGCAGGATTTGGCGTGAAAGATCAGAAGTGGAGTAGAAATGATGTAAACAATAAGTATTCTTTCCTATCCTTTACAGACAACCTTCTGAGAAGAGAAGAACTAAGTTCTACGAGTTTCCTTTGTGCGCATAAGAAACAACGAGAAGAAGAAAAGCACTCTCTTACCGAGTCTATAGACACAGAAGGGGTTGGAAGAACATTTAATCTTTTAAGAGGGGTTTTTGGGAATGCAGGAGTATCCCATACCGAGATTAACCTTTATCAGCCCGGAAAATCTTATGAGGGCATTATATCCATATTTCCAGGCATAATTGTTGAGACCTCAAAAAGAGAGGAGCTAAACGAGATAAAGCGCCGTCTAGAGGTTCAGATGGATCAGATGGAAGAGCTTTGTGAAGAATATTCTGAAGATTTCATAGACTTTCATGTCGATGATGTGGATGACCATGTCTCTAATGTTTTTGAAGAAGCGAAGCGAAGATGGAGCTCAGATTACCAAACTATCAGTACCGAGGAATTGGAGAAGATATCTAAAGAGGATAATGTAGCCAAAATAGCTTTAGATCATACTTTGCCCGAAATAGAACGTCTAATGCCATATTATAAAGAACCTGGATCTATGGAACCCATAATTGAGAGAGACAAACTTGAGAGTATTGAGGACGAGGAGATTAAGAAAGCACTAGGATTCTATACCGGACCTATGAGCGCTGCGGGCAAAGCAGCCTTGGAAACCCTATTTTACGCTGTTTGGGGCCAGAATACTAAAGAAAGAGACGAGATGACTATAGGCCTTGAAAGAGACCATGAAGATTATCAGACAATAGCCTTCCATATTGGTTATGGCGGCGGATATCATATGGCTCATTTTGGTCCTCAGATGTATGCTAGACGGAACAACAAGACCGAAATTGGAGGCACTCTCCATAAAACTTCATTTAGGCAGTTTTGGAGGTAGAATATGAGTTTGGATGAAGTAGAGCTTGAATTAATCCTAACTAATTATGGATTCGATCATATGGAAGGATTGACTTTTCTGGGAGAGGGCTATTATAGGAAAAATTATCTTTTAAATACTGGAGGAGGCACTTATGTCCTTAAAATTATGGATGAAAATACCAAGAATCCTGTGTTTGCTTTCAAAGTTCTAGAAAAGTTATATAGTAAGGGACAAAAGGTAGCTAAGCCTATAAAGAACTATAATGGTGAACTAGTTACTTATATGGGAGATGCGGTTGCTGCTGTACAGCACCATGTGCCAGGAAGCCCTATAGAAAATCCGGCAAGATCTGATTTGAAGTTATTGGGAGAGAAGTTTGGAGAGTTACATAATACCTTAGAGGAGATTGATGTTGGTGGGAAGGGACATTTAGATTCTATGGCAGAGTTTAAAATGCTTTCTGAAGAATATGTGCCCAATAATAGTTATATTACGGGTAAAGTATCTGAAATGCGCAAAAAAATTGATAGCTTGCCTTTAGGATCTTTCACGGAGGGAATAATACACGGCGACTGTGGTTTAGAGGATTTTTTCTTTAAGAATGGCAAACTTACAGGGATACTTGACTTTGGGAACTCTCGAAATGATTTTTTCCTTTATGATTTAGCTACTACTATAACTTATCTTAGCATAGAGAATGAAGAGAAAAATTTAGAAACTTTCCTTAATTCCTATAAGAAAGTGTTTAATATATCGGAAGAAGAGATTAGCTATCTTGGTTTTTTTATAACTCAAAGAATCTTGGATCAAGTTTTATTTCATAACTATAGATACGAAGAAGACCTGTCTAAGGGCATAGAAGAGGTGGAAGATAATTTGAAGATACTAAGACATTATACTAGACGGCTCAAAGGGATGGAGGAAAAAATTAATAGCCTACCAAGGTTGTAATGAACAAAAACTTTTGAAGGGTTACTTGAAACCTATTCTGGACCATATTATGGGAAGAGATTTTAAGGGAGGTTAAGCACTTTTTAGCTTCTTCTATCTCCTGAGCAGCATAACTGGCACAAAAACCAGCCTAACCTTTATAAAGGTTAGTTTCTATCTTCTATATAGGTTATAACCGGGTTTAAAGGATTGGTTGGGGCTATTAACTAATTTAAATGGGCCCGCCCGGGGCTTCAACTTTTTCTCTTTCTCTCCCAAGAATCTAATCGCTATCCTCAAAGGCGTCTCCTGAAATGTATGCAAGTGGAGATCCAGAGCTAGAAGGTTGGACTGGTTCTGGGACCTTTTCGTAGTCACCTTCCTTTATATTGGACTTTACCGCTTCTCGAGAAAGTCTTACAGCGCGCTTCTCACCTATCTCCTCTCCAAATTCCTTTACAAGCCTTAAAACCGCATCCTTTCCTCCACCGCTGTACGATACAACGGAGCCGTCATCTATTTCAACCCCTGCCTCCTCCGCGGATCGAAGAGCCAGGTTAGAACCTATCACATCTCCCAGCTCTATGAATATAACTGTCAGAACCTGTAGATAGAAGTCTGATACAGCGCCTTCTGTGTCGGATCCCAATTATATCAACCCTACCAAGTATTTTTATAGCGCAACTTAAAAAGTGTGTTATAAAATGGCGCTGTCAGAGATTATCTCCAGTGTTTTTCTGAATGCCTTCACAGTAATAATGATATTTGCAGCTGCTGTGAGCGGAATACTATCCTACATGACAGGTCAAAAGACAGGCGGGAACATAGGTGTGCGTCTGAGGATTGTTGCCCTGGGAATGGCCTTTGTAACACTGTTGACAATAGTCCTGGACACCATACTTCTGCCAGGAGTTCCTCCCCTGTTCATGGTCAATCCTACAGGTACAGGAGCAATGGGTTGGATCAGGCACTTGCTGGAAGCGGTCGGATACACGATGATACTTGTCGGGTTCTGGGAGATGAAGGACTACATGGAGGAGGTGATGTAAATGGCGGCTCCGGGCTTGATATCGGAACAGGCAGTTATAAGGATGCTTTCCACCTTCCACACCCTCATACAGATCGAGATACTATACGTGCTCTACAGGAACTGGCAGGGCTTCAAGGGCTCAATATACGGCTACTTCTTCAAGCTACAGGGAGCCGGATGGTTTCTGATCCTGCTGGCAAGGATAAACGAGTGGTGGTGGGAGATGGGTCTTGGCGCACAGACACCTCTCCACGGAGCTATATTCCCAAACAACCAATACATGCCGCCTGTAAACGCTTCAGGAGCTCTCATGACTTTTGGAATAGTTTTGATAGCCTATGGTTTTGGATACCTCTACCGAAACACTTGAAAGCGTAGCAAAGAACTCTTAATTTAATTCTGCATAGGCTCAAAGACCCACATAAACTTCTCCGGATGGTTGAGAAAGCGTAGATTGTCTGGCTCCCTGATCATGCTGTACATCATGTTATCGTGGACTATGTCCATTTCTTCAACCTCAAAAGGATCTAAGAAGCGGATAGGCGGCGCCAGGACATAGTTAGGGTTCGTGATAAATCCTCTAGAAATTGTCTCATAGTAGACTCCTCCCTGTTTATCCATTATGTCTGCATATATCGAGTCAAACCTCGTGGAAACCCAGTTTGCCATGACAAGAGTTTCGTCCGACGGGTTTATAGTTATGTGGCCGTAGTTGGGAGGTATCAGAACCTTGTCTCCCGCCTCTGCCTTGACCACTATCACGTCCTTTATCTTGTTGTCCTCCTTTTTCTGCATGAGGTAGTGCGCCTCTCCCTGTATAACCTCGTAGATCTCAGGGTATGAAAGACCTTTTCTTGCATTCTCGTGGTAGTGGCCCTTGGTCTTCACATATTCGTCCCCCAGCCTGGCAGGAGGTATCACCGTTATGTCATATCTCACATCCTGGCTCCTTATAGCTTTTCTATCCCTTTCCAGGTACAGATCTCGGTACATGAAGTACAGCGGCATGTCATCAGCGTGTCTCAACCATTTTTGATCCTTTATCACCTCTTCCATATCTGAGAGCATCCGTATGTCAGGTTCTCGTTCAAGATCGCCAAACTTCAGATTCCTGTCCTCCACCTATTATCACCTAGTAGAAAGTTTCAATGTTTCTTGGATACATGTATGCTCCTCCCTCTCTCTGTATCGAACTCACTACCGCACTCCCCGCACTCAAAGACTTTATCTTCCGAATATGAGGCTTTATCTCCACCATCAGAAGCTTCAGATACATGTCTTGTCCTGTGTCGCATCAGGCCTCTGAAAGTTTCAAATACCATATCACATCTCTCGCATTCAAAGCTCTGTTTTTCAGAACTGTCTCCCGGTTGCTGATTTTCTCTATCCGGTACATGGCCGCATTCCAGACATCGGTCCTCTCCTCTCTGCATAATGCTGCCGCATTCAGGGCAGGATGGAAGCCTGGCCTCTGTAAATACGACTACAAGGAGGTATATTACAGCGCCCAACATGGGTAGGAATACAACCAGGACCAGTAGAAGAAGCGACTGCTTCCGGGACATCCACCTCCTCTGGCCTGCATCATAGCCTATAAACAGGATTAGTAGGAACTGCAGACCCATGACAAAGAGTTCCATCTGCGACATAGATGTGAAATAGGTGCTGAATTTTCCCATTAAAGAGGCTGCATCTGCCTCTGCAGCCGGTAAAATCGTCTCCATACTAGGCAAAATACTGCCTGACATACTGGACCACACAAGGATTTTTCACATCATAACTTATAAATGGAGCGGGAGTTGAGGAGGAACAGAAACAGTTTAAAAACTGGCTGTAAAAAACCTGTAAGGGATAGAACCATGGACACACCTCT
>JAXINT010000115.1:0-14448 GCA_034190605.1 Asbonarchaeaceae archaeon (SeqCode)
AACACCTCCATCTCGATGGAAGAAGACCACGGAGACCTGGTGGTTAGGAAGATATCTATTGACAACGGGGAGATGACTCCTCTGGAGAGAAACTTTGAGACAAATACTATTGTATGCGTCTCAGAAGGAGCGATGGAACTGACCGTTGAGGACGACTACTTCGAGCTTGAGAAGGGAGACTGCCACTTCATAGAAAAGGGAGAACCTCATAGGATGGAGAACATAGTTTCAGAGGTTACCGAAGTTATTCAAGTTCTTTTCCCTTACGATCCTGAGGACATAGAAGTGCTCGAAGATCCCTACAAGTGATCTAGATCTGAAGGAAAATCTGAAGAAAAAAATGCAGAGGTCTAGAGGACCAGGGATTTAGAGAAAGACTAAAAACGCTAATATGCAGAGAGCTGTTTCAACTCCAATCATCGCCAGAACCAGCTGTTCCTCTGTCAGGTCAAACTCCATAAACAGGTGGGTTATAGAGTAAATACTCCTATGCTTGGATGAAAGAGAACCATCAAAGCCAGGATTACCTAGAGAGCTTGCCTTGAAACCGCTTCTAGCCTTCAAAAACCCTTCCAAAAGCCAAGGCAGGAATATAAATATAGCGAACTTCTCAATATTTGCTATCACAGTTGTAGATACAAAAGCAGATCCTACAGCATAGGTTAAAGAATCTCCAGGTAGTATCTCTGCCGGATACCAGTTGTAACGAAGGAAAGCTATAAGAGGAAACGCCATTCCTAGAGCAACTATAGCTCCTTCAATAGAGCCGTTCAGGAATGCAAACAGTCCGAGAGCTGTAAGAGCTACAGATCCCGTGCCTGCCTCAAGGCCGTTCTGTCCTGCAAGCATGTTTGTGGCGTTAGAAACACCTACTACAGCCATAGGTACAAGAACAAGAGGATATAGGAAACCCCAGGTAACTTTTCCAAGTATTGGGAAATGCATAACTGCATGTCCGGCCTTAACTACCATGAGGGGTAGGGCTGCAGGAAGAGCCAGAATGGGTTTAATCCACCAGGACCTGAAACCTACGGAGAGCTGTTGCTCCTCCTTGACCTTTTCCTCCTGGTCCTTGACATGTATGTCGTCAACCAGGCCGATCATGGAAATTATAAGTACAGAGGAAAGCGCTGCAAGCACCAGGCTGTTAGATATTTCTGCACCAGGGAAAAAGGTGTGCAAACCTATGAAAAACGTTGTAGCAATAAAGAAACCTGCTATAACTGCTATACCTCCTGAAGTAGGTAGCTTAGGTTTATCCTTCTTTTGCTGGTCTATACCTATAACTCCTGAAGACTTCAAAAATTCCATGGCTAGAGGCAGAGCTATGAATGTAGTTAGGGCGCCAGCAAGTATCGACAGGATGAGAAACAACATTAAAATCACCTATCCTCTACCTTCCACATCTTTACAAAGCCGTTATCAAACACCTTGTCCACAAAGTCTATCTCAGAACCGTCCATGACATACAGCTTTACCAGGTTAGACTCCATAACCACAGGAGGAATCAGTATGGCTCTAGAGACACCTCTACGTGGATGTAGTGCTACACATCCTCCGAAAGGCGCATCCGTCCTGATAGCATCTCGCATTGCCTTGTTCAAACCTCCTTTAGTGCCTTCCTTCTCATGGACGTCCTCCAGACCGTCAGGAGTACATATGTTACCTACCGCCACAGTCCTTCCGTTACCCATCCTTATTATCGGAGCTCCTGAAATAGTTGCTTCTCCTCCTTCGCTCTCTATAGGAACTATAACATCAGCGTTTCGGGAGAACCGATAGATTACAACAGTGTTGTTGTTTATCTCGCCTACTCTACAGCGATTTCCATCTCTAACACATCCTATAGACCTCATGTAATTGAAGTTCTCGTTGCTTCCATGAGCGATCTGTGATACAGCAGAATACTTACCTATCATAGTGCTGTCAAGGACTATATAGTCGACGGAGTAGTTTGAAAGCCAGTCTCTATAGCTCGAAGTATTTGAAGAGGTCAGGAAGTCAGCAAGAGGGTGGTTGATCTTCTGTCCTGAAGCGCCAGTATAGTAACCCATGTTTCCTCCATCAGCCACAGCAGGTCTCTCTCCTATAGTCTCAAACCAGTAGCCGTAATCCCACCAGGAAAGAATCACAGAACCTCTTGGAGTTTCTTCCCTCATGTATTCTAGGTTCTCCATCCACTTCCCATTTGGCGCTCCTCTTATACTGCCCTTGCTCATGCTATAGGCTGCCGATAGATTAACTAAAGCCAAGATACCGATAATAACAATTATAAAGAACTTCTTGGGTTCTATTGACTGTTCCACATCAACAAGATTTTCTTCCAACCTGTCCCATACACTGCTGTTCATCAGGGCTTCAAGACATTTTGAGGCTCCTATACCCGCGCAGGTGGCCACGGGTGCTGCCGCAAGGAAGATCAGCCTGGACTTCTTGGTTGCTCCGTAGACGGTTGAGGCCATCCAGAGGAAGAATACGATGTACAGCCAGTTCTCCTTGACCTTGAACTCTTCTCCCAGATTCATAGAAGTTATTATCATTACTCCTCCAGCTATGCCTAGTATCGTCATCCAAGCGAAAGCATTTAGCCATGCTGATACAATGAAAAGCAAGAACCATATGATCATGGAAACAACCTGCCACTGTTCGTAACTGTCAGACCTCAAGTATTCTGCTGCATAAAGGGCTCCTCCGCCAATGCCTGTGATAGCCACTGCAGGGACAAATGCAGATCCAGATCCTGAAAAGCCTAGGTACATTGCCAGGGAGACCAGAGATACAGAGACAACCACCCCTCCCAGGACGCTGGAATAGTCCACGTACTTCACATTGAAGTAGTGGCGTAGGAACTCCAGAAGTATAAGAACGCCCAGTACAGAAAGGCCTATGATTCCAAATGTCCAGCCGCTTAGGTATTCAGCAAAGTATCGCGCTCCAGGTATAACTGCAGCTGACTGGGAGGCTCCGAGCTTTGAGATGATCTGGTTTGTCCTTGCAGGCGCGTTCTCCGCCACAGTCCCACCTATAACTCCTCCTCCTGACTGAGAAACCTTGTTGATTACCGCGTCTACCGTATTAGCTACTGGCGGGGCTATGAGAGGAGAGAACAAAAGAAAGACCATGCCAATACCTACCATGTAGAGAGATACATTTGGAAGCCAGGATTCCTCCACTACCTCGTACTTTTCCGCCCCATACCTTACAGCAAGGAACAGCAACACCATCAGATTTGCTATAAAGCCAACCTTCTTGAAGGAGATGAAGTTAAGTATGAACGGTATCAAGGTCCCAAGTATAACTGTTGGGAAATAGGCGGAAAACAGTCCTGACATGTTCTCAAGAGGTTTGATATCGATATCGAACAGGAGTGAGAAGAGGAACATTATTACCGGTAGGCCTATGATCAGTGATCCCACGGCAACCGGGTAGAACAACACCAGGAAGTACGTTCCTCCCCATGATATGGATGCTATTCCAAGAGATATGCCGGATAGAATGCCTGAAATCCAGGATTCTCTTCTCCAGGCCCTCAGGAAGAAATACATTGAGAATATCATTAGTAAAAGTGCTATTGGCTCCTTCTCAAACCATCCTGCAGAAGAACGGTGGAGGATGGCCACAGAGGAAGCTAGGAAAAGCCCTGAGAACAGTCCTGTCCTCCTGTCAAAGACCTCAGCAGTCATGAGGTACACAGGAAGAACTGTAAGGCCTCCTATCAGGGCAGGGTATGTCTTTGCCCAGGACATGAAGCTCATTCCCAGGGGCTTCACGAGCATGTATAGATACGCAGGGATGTATATATTCCCGAGATTTAGGGCTTGAGTGGGAGTAGGGTAAGGGAAGAACCTGAGAGCATCAAAAGCAGGGAGGTATCCGTTTTTGACTATGGCAGCAGACATCCTAGCAATCATGAACGGGTCAAGAGCCTGAAGATATTTCATGCTCTGCGCCGGGACGTATCTTATCCAGGTGGCTACGGTTACAAGTGCCAGGACACCCAGCCAATAAAGGTGTTTTCTCTCAAGATCTAGACTCAGATCCTGTTTCTTGTTATCCTCCGCATCGGACATAAACCTTAAATCAGAGATTAGATTTATATGCTTTAAGAAAAAGCCTAAAATGAGCCTGTAAAAAATGATGCAGAAAGTTGTAGATATTCTGGAGGACTTCTACGACAGGATGTACAGTAGCTACGAGAAATGGCTGGCAGTGCCTATAATCATGTTAGTGCTTGCTTTTTCGGTTATAGGATACAGCTATATAAGTACAGGAGAGCTCGTGTCGAAAGGAATAGAGTTCACAGGAGGTACCGAGACACAGCTATCCGTTCCCAGCAGCATCTCGGAGGAGGAGATAAGAACCGCTTTCAGCCAGAGATACGAAGAGGTCAATGTGAGAACTCTATCACAGGGAGAAGAAACTATATTCCTTATTAAGACAGGAGAAAGGCCAGATAGAGTAGGCGGATCGGAAATAACAGGAAGTGAAGAAAACCTGAAAGACATAAACACTACCGAGATAGTGGAGGAGACTTTGAACGCAAACAACATACCCTATAGCGACATAGGAGTACAGACCATAGGTTCAGCAGTCTCAAAGAGCTTTCTGTTTGAGGCGCAGATAGCAGTGCTCTTCTCATTCCTTGTAATGGCATCAGTCATATTTATAGCATTTAGAAGTCTTGTGCCCTCTCTAGCAGTTATACTAGCAGCCTTTCTAGACATAGTAGTTGCAGTGGCCGGGATGAACGTGCTAGGTATAAACCTGACATTAGGATCTCTAGCAGCTCTCCTAATGCTTATAGGTTACTCAGTTGACACGGACATCGTACTATCAACCAGGATTCTTAGGCAGAGGAAGGGCACTCTTAAGGAAAGGGTTAAAGACTCAATAACAACAGGAATTACAATGACAGCAGGCGCTATAGTGGCATTTACCGTGCTATTCCTGGTGTCGACATCCCCAACACTTGACCAGATAGCAGCAGTAATCCTTATAGGGCTTTTAGCCGACATTCCTGCGACATGGACCGGAAACGCAATAATACTTAAGATGCATTCGGAGGGTAAGATATGAAATTCAGACACCTGCTCAGAGAATGGAAGGTCTGGTTCCTGATAACAGCGCTCGTAGCTGCAGGAGTGTCCATATCCCCTCACTATCAGGAAGTTGATACTGGAGAAGGAAGCCAGATAACTCTAGGGACTAATATAGACAAGGGACTGGACCTTGCAGGAGGTTCAAGGATACTTATAAAGCCGGAGATGTCGGAATTATCTCAGGAAGAGCGTTCTGATGTCGTGCAGGAGATCATAACTACTTTAAAGACAAGGATACGTGTATTTGGGCTTCAGGACATGAACATACGTTCCGTGTCTAATCTGGAGGGAAGCACCTCCTTTATACAGGTGGAGATGGCAGGTGCAAATACCTCACAGTTGAGAAGGCTTATATCAAAGCAGGGAAGGTTTACAGCAGGGATGTCAATAACTGCAGTTCCAGGAGACACACTGGAGTTCGGTGATGAGGAATTTGAAGTAGGGGGTGGAAACGGCACAATTATTATAGGAGGGAAGGAGCTGGAGAGGAACCGTAGTATAACTCTAAAAGCAGGAAGCTACGACATACCTTTAATCCTTACAAACAAGACAGGATCGACTTACAGGCTTAGAGCACAGGCATTTACAGGTAAAGACGTCACAGAGGTTGATGTTAACCCTACGATATCAGGTGTGAACTGTAGAGGAGAGTCCTGCCAGTTCAGGTTCCAGGTATCAGTGACAAGAAAGGCAGCCGAGCGATTCAACGCTATAGCACAGAATTTCGACATAGGAGGTAGAGGAAGGGATGGAAACCTCATAGAAACCAGGCTTGTGCTTAAGCTTGATGAAACTCGCGTAAGCGCTCTATCAGTATCCGGAGTATTCAAGAAAGAGGTTATACCTGCTCCTTCCATAACTGGAGGAGGGGAAGACAGAGAGAGCGCTGTCCAGGAGATGAACGAGCTAAAGTCAGTTCTCCAGTCAGGAGCACTTCCAGTACCTATAGAAATTGTCTCCACAAGTCAGGTGTCGGCCACGCTGGGAGATAAGTTCATGCAAACAGCACTTATAGCAATAATCATGGCGGTTATAGCTGTCGCTCTAGTCATATTTGTCAGATATCAGTCTCCAAAAGTGGCTATACCCATAATGATTACAGGGCTTTCAGAAGTATTTATACTTCTAGGAGTGTTCAGCACAACTGCGCTTAACCCTCTTAAGATAGGTTTGATAGCGCTACCCGCGGTTATAGGGCTTAGCATAGGGTTGAAAAAAGGAGAACTATCCTCTCTACTTATCCCTCTAGGATTTATACTTCTGCTAGGCCTGGTAAGGTTCTCCTCCTCGCTGGACCTGGCTGCTATAGCAGGTATAATAGCAGCAGTAGGTACAGGTGTGGACGATCAAATAATTATAACGGATGAAAAGGTAGAGGAAAGATCAATGAGTCTTAGAGAGAGACTGAAAAGAGCATTCTTCATAATATTTACATCAGCCGCATCCACAATAGGTGCAATGACTCCAGTAATGACCATAGGTGCAGGAGCAGTCCAGGGATTCGCACTGACAACTATACTAGGAGTTATAATTGGTATATCGGTGACCAGGCCTGCATACGCAGCAGTAATAGAGAAGTTAGATTTCTGAACAGCAGGCAAGTAGTCAAGCAGTTAAGTAGTTGAGCCTTACTTAAGACTCATTATTGCATCAGTGATATCGGAGTTCTCCTCAAGAGCCTTTCTAGCCTCATCCTCTGATACATCTGCCTTCTCCGCAACAAGTTCTATGTCCTCTTGGGAAGGTCCTTTGGCGCGTCTGCTGTAATCTCCCTGGAGCTGAAACATCTCTTTTCCCTTCACAGAGACCTTCGAGAACTCAGGATCTTTAAAAACCATTTCCTCGTCTCCAAGATCTACTACAATCTTCTCAGCTCCCATCTCTTCCATGTCCATTCCCATCTTTTTCATGGCCTGCATCATGTTCTTTGGATTAAACATTGCAAATCAACAATGGAGGAGATTAACATCAACCTTTTTATCATTTGTCCAAATAATGGTCAGATACCAGTCACAGCCCTTGGAGCAGCCTCAGTATAGAGGCTGCAAAGATGATATACACAGCTATGCTTGTGATTGCAGGAACCGCTTCAGGTCTCATAACAGGCCTGACCCCTGCTCTGCATCCTAACACCGTTATATTTCTATCACTGCCACTGGCAGCCAGGTATAATCCGGTGCTAGTTCTTCCATTTATAACCTCAACAGCGGTTTCTCACAGCGTGGTCAACCATATCCCCTCAATACTCGTAGGAGCTCCTGACCCTGACTCCGCGCTGGCAGCAATCCCAGGTAAAAAAATGCTTCTTGAAGGTAAAGCGCTTGAAGCAGTTAGAATAGGTCTTGAAGGAGGTCTATATGCTGCACTGTTTGCGATACCTCTACTGGCAGTGTCGCTAATATCTCTTAAAGGGCTGTACACTGTATCAAAGCCCTACCTCCCTTTCATCATCTCCTTTCTTTTCATGGCAATGGTTATAGACAACAGGAATGTAATGTACAGCTCTGTAGTAGCCGGGATCTCAGGTATGGCAGGGATAACTGCATTCTCCTCCAGATCGATAAACAGTTCAATGGTGCTATTTCCTCTACTAACAGGTCTCTTTGGAGCTTCTACAATGATATCTTCTCTGAAAAGCAGAGAAATACCTGAGCAGAGAGAGGTGGAGAAAGAAACAGAAATACCTGTAAGAGGAAGTATAATAGGAGCGGTTTCAGGACTTATAGCAGGTCTAATACCTGGTCTAGGTCCTTCAGGTACTATATCAATATTTGCAAGGTACTTAAAAAGCAAAAAGAATTTCATGTCAGCTCTTGGAGGTATAAACACTTCAGACGCTCTTTTCTCACTTCTGGCGCTGTACATTATAGGTAGACCTAGGTCAGGAGCAGCAATAGCAGTCCAGAAACTATCAGATATAGGAGTATACATGTTCCTAAAGCTTACAGGAATTATATTGGTATCTATAGCTCTGGCCTACCTGGCAGGAAGAAGTATAGCGCCTAGACTTGTCAACCTCTACAAGAGTATGGACAAGGAGAAGCTTATAAAAACACTTCTAGCGGCTCTACCAGTAGGTATAGTGGCTACTACAGGATTAGGAGGGCTAGGAATATTCCTTACCGCGACAGGTATAGGGCTGATTGCGGATAAGTTCAATGTACGGAAATCTGTTTGCATGGGTTGTATAATTCTGCCGGTTATCCTTCACATGTTTGGTGTGAGCGCATTATAACAGTGTTATACAGGCGATATATGTTTTGAAGTGTGGCTTTTTCCCCCTTCCTTTTCTAATCTTAGCATGAGAATTATAACATCGTTATAATATTCTCTGAATATGGACTCCTTACCTTCGGACATATAACAGTGTTATACCTATTCTGGAAGAGAACTTCTGATCCTTAATATAATACTACCCTACATTACCTCAAAAATCATATTTCATCAGATTTCGACCTTCTAGGTATAACGCCGTTATACAAGTAACCTCACAGCGATCTAAAATTTCATTATATAACAGCGTTATAAAACCAGTCCATAACTATAACCAGTTTTCTTGTGGAGCTTAACCTTGAGCAGCGAGACTTCTTGGGATTTTCGATCCACTATATAACACTGTTATACAGATTTATTTTAGCGGGATTTGATTTCCTCTTACACCCTGGTTTCTTGTGGAGTAGAAATTCTGAAGACGGGAAAGAATACCCTTAGAGAATATATAACACTGTTATACCTTTAGTTTGTTTTTGTCCATATTCCACATGAATTCCAGGGGTGGTGGGGTCCTGTGAGATAGGGGTTGGTAGGGGTGGTGTGGAAACAGTTTTAAGTGTGGTAGTCTAAAGTCAGGTTAGGTTCTACATGTGCAGGTTTCCCTAGGAGGTGTCATTCCTGAGTAGTGCAAGTCTTCAAAAACAGTTTGCTGAATACATGGAAAAGGAATCTCTCTTTAAGAACAGTGAAGTCCTTTCCAGCAACTACAAGCCTGACGAGATACTTCACAGATCCAATCAGATAGACGAGCTTGCTTCTATACTGGCGCCTTCTCTCAAGGGCAAGGAGCCTTCAAATGTGTTTGTATATGGTTCTGTCGGGACTGGCAAGACACTTGTTACAAACCATGTTTGCACGGAGCTCCAGTCAGTTGCTGAGAATGCTGAGGAAGATCTTGATATTGTATACATAAACTGCAAAATGAAGAGAGTTGCTGACACGGAATACAGGCTTTCCGCCAAACTAGCTAGAGAGCTTGGGAAGGATGTACCTTCTACAGGGCTTCCTACTGACGAGGTTTACGACAGGTTCTTTAACGCGCTTGAGGAAAAGGAAGGGGTTGTAATCATTGTTCTTGACGAGATCGACGCTCTAATAAAGAAGATAGGAGACGATTTCCTCTACAACCTGACAAGAGTGAACGATGATCTCAGCTCTACACGTGTATCTCTGATAGGAATATCCAATGATCTGAATTTCACGGAATACATGGACGCCCGTGTGAAGTCCAGTCTTTCTGAAGAGGAGATAATATTCCCTCCATATAATGCTGTTGAGCTGAGGAAGATACTGGAGAGTAGATGTGAGGAAGGTTGTAGAGACGGGGTTCTGGAGGAAGGTGTTATCTCCAAGTGTTCCGCTCTTGCAGCTTCAGAACATGGAGACGCTCGCAGAGCTATAGACCTCTTAAGAGTTGCTGGAGAGCTATCTGAGAGAGATGGCAAGTCAAAGATAACAGAAGAATATGTGGACAAGGCGCAGGATAAGATTGAGAGGGACAGAGTGGTTGAGACTGTGAGGAACCAGCCGAAACATTCACAGCTTACTCTCTACACTATACTCAAGATACATGAGGAGTCAGGGGAGGAGGTAGGAACCGGGGATGTATATTCCTCGTACAGGTCTGTCTCCTCAAAGGCAGGGGTTGAGCCCTTGACACAGAGGAGGATCAGTGATCTGATATCAGAGCTTGACATGCTTGGTGTGATAAACGCAAAGGTCATATCCAAGGGAAGATACGGAAGGACGAGAAAGATATCTATCGATCTGGATCAACATATCGTGGAGAAGCTGAAGAACATGATCGAGGATAACCTGTATATATCCTGATCCTGTCTTGATACTGAACAGATCATAGCTCTGTCTTTTGTAGAGGAGATATAAGTGTCAGAAGAGATTGTAAACGAACTTTTATCTGAAGGATATCTTGTAGATCCATGTGCCGTGGATTATATTAGAGCTTCTGATGTGGAGATAATCAAGAGTTCAGAAGAGACTCCTGAAGTGATTGATAGAGACTTTATCGACAGGGTCCGATCTAGTTCTGGAGAGAATATTGAGACGGAAGAGGGAGATGGAGACGGAGAGGATTCGGATGATAGCACTAACGGAGAAAACAGGAATAAAAATGATTCAGAGGACAGGAGGACGAAGGTAGAAGTTGAGAAGATGTTTGAGGGGTCCATGAAGAGCAGGGATGTCGAGGACTTTGTGCAGCACTTTAATGACAGGTATATAAGGATGAAGGATCTGCTCTCCAACCGGATGGAACTGAAAGATACAGTTTCTCTAGACAGGATAGATGAGTACAAGGGAGACTCAGTTTCAGTTATAGCTATGGTATCAAGGAAGTACAGGACAGACTCGGGCAAGTGGATAGTATATCTTGAAGATCATTCAGGAGATATAAAGGCTCTTGTAGATGACAAGGAAGGAGAGAGAATAGTTCCTGACGAGGTCATAGGTATCTCGGGAAATGTCGGTGAGGACATAATATTTGCTGATCAGGTAGTTAGGCCTGATGTACCTATATCTAGAGAAGTTAGAGGTACTGAGGAGGAGGTACACGCAGTTTTTGTATCCGATCTGCACATGGGTTCTTCAGAATTCCTTGGAGACAGGATGGAGAAACTTCTTGAATGGATAAATTCGGGTGAAAAGGACATACGCTACCTATTTGTGGTAGGTGACATGGTTGCAGGTGTTGGTAACTATCCAGGTCAAAAGGATGAGCTTGAGGTGAAGGACATATTCAGCCAGTACGAGATGTTTTCAGACTTTGTTGACCGAGTTGATGAGGACATACAGGTTCTGATAATTCCAGGAAACCACGACTATGTAAGGCTTGCGGAGCCTCAGCCAAAACTACCTAGAGAGGTATGCCCGGACATATATGACAAGGAGAACGTTCACTGGCTGTCAAATCCTTCTACTGTGAAGATACATGGTTTTGAGGGTAGAGGTATCAGGGTCTTGATGTATCATGGATTCTCATTCGATGACCACAGAGACAAGATACCTGAGCTGAGGAAAAAAGGCATGGACGAACCACACCACTGCATGATAGACTTTATCAAGAGGAGACATCTAGCTCCCACGTTTGGATCCTGCCTTCTAAGCCCTGAGGAGAGGGACTACATGGTAATTGACAACATACCTGACATATTTGTCATGGGCCACACACACGCTGTTTCGAGCTACAGCTACAAAGGCATAAACATAATCTCTTCCGGAACGATGGAGGCGCAGACGGACTTCCAGAAGAGGAGAGGGTTTCAGCCCGATCCTGCTAGAATTCCTGTTGTAAACCTTAAGACGAGAGAAACACAGATAAAGGAGGTTTAGAGTAGAAAATGCCTGGTTTCACTGACTACTTTGAAAGGATAGAAGAGAAGACTGAAGAAGCCTACAGTGTTGCAAGAGAGGCCAGAAGACAGGGTAAGGATCCTGAGAAGAAGGTGGATATACCGGTGGCAGAGGATCTGGCTGCCAAGTCCGAAGGCCTGATATCCGCTTCTATGCATCCTGAGCTAGAGGACTCCGGTGTTCAAGACCGTATAAGAGAGCTTGAAGAGGAATACGGCAAGAACGATGAGCGAGTTGCGCTCGTTATAGGAAAGGAGATAGCGGAGAACAAGTTTTATGAGTTTGAAGAGTTTGTGGATAGTATAGATGCAGGTCTGAGGGTTGGACTTGCCTACATGACAGGAGGAATAGTTACAGCGCCTCTAGAAGGAATAGCTGATGTAAAGATAAAGGAGAACGGTGACGGATCCGAATATCTTGCAGTTTACTACGCAGGACCTATAAGGTCTGCAGGAGGAACCGCATCTGCAATGTCTGTTCTTCTGGCAGATTATATAAGGAAGAAAGTAGGGCTGGACAGGTACAAGCCTTCTGAAGAGGAGCTGAACCGTTATGCTGTCGAAGTGGAGGACTACTTCACACGAGTCACCAAGAAGCAGTACACACCGGAGAGGAAGGAGACAAAGATGATCGCAGAAAATGTGCCTATAGAGATCACAGGCACACCTACAGAGAACCTGGAGGTCTCAAACCACAAGGACATGGACAGAATTGACACTAACAGGGTAAGAGGAGGTATGGCTCTGGTATACCTTGATGGCCTACCTCTTAAAGCCTCAAAGATCAAGAAGAGGATAAAGAACTATGGAGAGGAGTTTGACCTGATGAACTGGGACTGGGTCTGGGACTACCTTGAGCTACAGAAGGAGATACATTCGAGTGACTCTGATGGAGAGGACGAAAAAGAGGGAGAGGAAAAAGGATATGAACCCTCCGACAAGTTCTTGGGCAATATAGTTGCTGGAAGACCGGTTTTTTCCCACCAGGGAAAGAAAGGTGGTTTCCGGTTGAGGTATGGCAGGTCGCGGAATGCAGGTCTTGCAGCATGTAGCTTCCATCCTGCAACCCTTGAGGTCTGCCAGAGATTTCCTGCTATCGGCACTCAACTTAAGATAGAATATCCTGGCAAGGCCACGGTTGTGATGTCATGTGATTCTATTAAGGGACCTCTTGTAAGACTTGAGGACGGCAGTCTGGTGGCTCCAGAGACAAAAGAGGAGGTGGAGGAGATAGAGGACGATATAGAGGAGATAGTGTTTGTAGGTGATATGCTTGTGCCTTTTGGAGAATTCCTGGAGAATGGCAAGAAACTTCTACCATCTCCATGGGTTGAGGAGTGGTGGGCAGGAGAGGTTAAGGAAGCGATGGAGGAGAAAGACCTGGAAATAGATGTGGATAGCTTTGTAAACCCTCCTTACAGGAGACCGGGCTTTGAAACAGCGGTTGAAATATCAGAGGAGCTGGGTGTTCCTCTTCATCCGGAGTATGTATATCTCTGGGATTCTGTTCCAGAAGAAGAACTAAGAGAGCTATATAACGCTGTTATATCCGCTGATTTTGGAGGTGAGGGGCCTCTTGAGATAGACATGAAAGCATCAGATGCTCTAGAGGAGCTTTTCATACCTTTTGAGGTATCTGGAGACAGGGCGGTCATTGATTCAGAGAGGGGTAAGGCTCTTTATAGGTCGGTAAATGGAGATACCACCATTGAGGAATTTGAGAAAGACCCAAAAAGCGCTGTTGAGGACAACCTCGGAGTTAGGCTAAGAGATCCTGCACCCATTTTCCTTGGGGCCAGGATGGGGCGTCCTGAAAAGGCCGAGAGGAGAAGCCTGAAGGGAGACCCTCAACTTCTCTTTCCCTGTGGTAAGGAGGAAGGGGGAAGGATGCGGAACCTCATGAGGAGTTACAATGAATACGGCGAGGTCAAGGAGGAGATAATACACAACTTTTGCGAAAAATGCAACAGAGAGGTCTACTTCAGATACTGTCCTTACTGTGGTGAAGAGGCATCTGAGAAAAGGAAATGCACCAGTTGCGGAGAAAGAACCGACAAGGAAAGCTGCCCTTCCTGCAATTCCTCTACTTCAAGAAAGGGCAGTACCGATATCCCTGTGAAGGAACTCCTTAACATAGCTAAGAGAAACCTGGACATGAGGAGGTTTCCTGAGCTTCTGAAGAGCCCGAGAGCCGTTACAGGGAAGCACAGACATGTTGAACCTATAGAGAAAGGGCTTTTGAGGAAGAAATACGATCTATATGTAAACAAGGACGGTACAACGCGCTATGATTCGACCGACCTACCTCTAACCCATTTCAAACCAGAGGAAATAGGTACAGACGTTGAAAAACTGCGTGATTTAGGGTACAAGAAAGATATAAATGGAGATGAGCTTAAGGAAGAGGATCAGGTTCTTCAGCTTAAACCTCAGGATATTATAGTCTCAAGGAACCAGATGAATTACTCTGGAGCGGAATATCTCTACAAGGCCTCGGGTTTTGTGGACGAACTGCTGGAGAAGTTCTATGGCATAGATTCCTTCTACGATCTTGACAGCCCCGAGGAAGTGGTTGGAGAACTTGTTATAGGATTGGCGCCCCACACCTCTGGAGGAGTAGTAGGCAGAGTTATAGGATTTACAGACTCTAAAGGAACTTATTCACATCCTTACTGGCACGCAGCGAAGAGGAGGAATGCGGATGGAGATGA
>JAXINT010000099.1:0-14417 GCA_034190605.1 Asbonarchaeaceae archaeon (SeqCode)
AAAACCAAAGAAGCACAAAAAATCAACATAAACACAGAAGAACTGTGAAACCCCTTGGTATCTCAAAGAATTCGTTATACGTCAAAAACCCATTTATAGGAGGAGTGTACAATAGGTCAGGTGATGGCTGCAATAGGTAGACTCCTGGATCAGGCCTGGAATTCATTGATAGGTCTTTTCCAGACAGGAGGCTTTACAAGGACTGAGGTAGTATCTATAGCGGTTATAGTAGTTGTAGGTATACTTGGAGGAAGAATAGCTTCTGAAATCATAAGAAGGCTTCTTAAGATGACGGCGCTGGATGATATATCCGTAAAATCAAATGTACAGTCCTTTATACGCAAGATAGGTTATTCAGGCACTGTATCAGATCTGATATCGGATCTCGTAAGGTATTTCATCTACCTGCTGGTACTACTTGCAGTGTTCAGTCTGCTGGGAATGGAGTTCTTCATAAACAACATGAAGACGATTCTATCAGTTCTTCCAAGAGTCCTTATAGCAGTTTTGGCCCTTATATTTGGATTTATAGTTTCCTCTTATCTGAACAGCATCATTGTGAAGGTTTTCAGGGCAGGGCCTATTGCGGAAGAGATAGATGATTCAGAACCTACAATTCCTGTATATCGGATATTAGGCAAGTTCGTCAAGTGGGTTGGGTACATAGCATCCGTTCTTATCTTCCTGTCCATACTTGGAGTAAACACGATTATAATGACAATGTTGATAGGTATACTGTTCCTAGGGCTTGTGGCCGTGTTCGTGATATCTGGAAAAGATCTTATGAGGAACTTTGCCATTTCCATCCACCTTCAGCTATCAGATGAGCTTAATGCCGGAGATTACATAAAAATCCGTGGAGCGGAAGGAAAAATAAACAAGATAACTCCTCTGTATACAAAAATAAAGGAAGGGCAAGAGGCATATTACATTCCTAATGAAGAGCTGTTGAGAAACATCCTGGAACATGAGAAAAAAGAGAGGTAAACTTTATGGACAAGGTAGCATCCTATTATGTGGGCTTCTTTCTGAAGATATTCTCACCTCTTCTGCTGCTTCCGGTAATCATAGGTAAGATATATGGGGAGAGCTTCACACAGCTGGAGCCCTTTATAATCTCTTCTTTCGTGTCAATAGTTCTGGGTTATCTGCTAGGGATGGTTGGAAAAAGAGAAAGGCCTGACGCCATTCAAGGCATGCTGGCTGCAACCGTGGGATGGGTGCTTGCGGTATTCATAGGCGGCCTACCCTTCAAGATCATGCTGGAGTGGAGCTTCGTAAACGCATTCTTTGAGTCGATGAGTGGTTTTTCAACTACAGGCATGAGTATAGTTCAGAATATATCCGCCCTCCCAACTTCTTTAGTGTTCTGGAGAGCCTTCATACAGTGGATTGGAGGGCTTGGAATCCTCACCTTCTTTGTAACCGTGGTTGTAAAGGCAGGAGGTGCTGCAACATCTCTCTTATCTGCCGAATCAAACAAGACCAGCGGCGGAAGTATAAGACCTTCCTTATTCAACTCTATAAAAAGCCTTTGGTACGTCTACGTTGCTTTCACAGTTATAGAATTGTTGGCTCTTAAGTTAGCAGGTATGAACTGGTTGAACTCGGCTCTTTACTCCTTCACAACCATGCCAACAGGAGGATTTGCAAACACTGCGGGAGGAGTATCAGCCTTTAGCCCTACCATACAGGGCATACTAGCGGTGTTCATGCTTGCAGGAGGCACCAACTTCCTACTGCTGTACCGGCTTTTGAAAGGGAATATCAGCTCCTTCTTCAAGGACTTCGAGTTCAAGCTGTACATCTCTATAATGGCTATAGCAGCATTGATCATAGGGTCCGACCTTGTATTAAACAACGGGATGGGTATCTTTGGGTCCTTGAAAACTGCGGTGTTCCAGACTATATCGGTGACCAGTTCCACGGGATTTGAGCTACAGCCAATGTCATCTTTCTCAGAGGTCTCGAGGTTGGTATTCTTCCTTCTGATGTTTGTAGGAGGTTCTCTAGGATCAACTACTGGAGGCGTAAAGATGTTTAGGCTGGGGATAATGTTCAAGATCGTTGCAAGGGAGATAAGAAGCTTCACCCTGCCAAGGAACGCAATTAACTATATAACTTCAAACGGAAAGAAGCTGGCGGATAACGATCTGGTCAGAATCGTGGCGATATTCTTCCTCTGGATCGCACTTATAGTGGTTGGAGGAATAGTAACCCTTTACATGACTGATCTATCAATAATCAACGCCATGCAGGGAATGACTAGCTCAATAGGTACCATGGGACCTCTATTCATATCAAAGGCAGAGCTTATAGCGCTTCCTTCAGTTGTAAAAATCTTCTGGGCGCTGGGAATGCTTGCGGGCAGGCTTGAACTTCTTCCGATCCTTGTGCTATTGAATGTGGAGATATTCAAGAGGTTTGACTAAGCTATCTGATGTTGTTCGCTCACTCCTCTAATACCTGGTTCTCCTTATTGTGTAGCAACGCAGCTAAAAGCTGGTCTTTGCCTAACTGATAGGTCGTTAGAACCTTATTTATTTTCTCCTGATACGCTTCTTGGGATTTGCGATACGCTTTTTTAGGCTTGTTTCCTTTTATGAGATTTCTAGCAGCCTCGTTAGATGCTTCCATAACAGGTTCAGCTAGAGAATCTCTTTGTGGCTTTGTCGATTTTTGAGTGTTATAAGGGACTATAAAATCCTTCCTATACCCTATATATGCCTTAGCCCCTGAGCCCACACAAGCCTCCGCAAGATCTGCTCCTGATTTACAGGTGCGGGCGTATATAGCAGTATTGGCGGATTTACTCTCATTACCTCCTTTCTCAAGTACCGGCCTATTCTTGTGGCCTCCTATCCTGTCTTTTGATCCATGACCGTTCAGTACTAGTATTTCAGGTTTCTTTTTGTCTATATAGCTTTCTAGATTTTCCCTGGTAGCTTTTTCTTTTTCTAAATCTATGACCTCTATGCCTTTCTTTTCAGCTTCTTTTATCAGCTTACCAGTCCAGTAATGTAAATAAGATGTGGTTAAGTCATGCTTTGGCCTAGTCAGTAATACGGTTTCAGGCATTTATATCTCCTTAAAAGACTGTAATGTCCTTAACTGCATCCTGGCAAAGGTCTTTCCCACTTCTGTCCTGTTCTTAAGCTCTTCTTTAAGCTGCTCTTTGTTATAGTTACCCTTCTCCCCTATCATAAGGCCAATATGTGCAGGCATGGCCTCCAATCTGTATCTGGCTATCTTGTAAACATCTTCCGGTATGTTCTCAGCTTCTTCAGACATAATTATCACAGGATATCCAGCTTTTTTAGTTTATATGCTATACTCTTTCCTAGCTCAGTTTCCTCCGACATCTCCCTAAGAGCCATTTTCCAGCTTATAGGCTCATCATCCACAACTACAACAGTATTTTCTCTTTCTTCCAAGGGCAGGTTGTTGTATATTTTTATAAACTTATCCGTTGGTAGCTCCACCTCACTACTATCCGACTTTGAATCATCTCCCATGTTCTAGTGGATAAATCTGGAGGTATAATAAATTAACGTTGATGGATGGACCGGAGCTTTCATAAAGGAGAAGCCCAAAAAAAGATATTAGAGAGATGTATGTAATAGTCGCCGGGGTCAACACGATTTCCAAGAAGCTGATAGAGGACATGGTGCAGAACCATGATCTAGTTGTGGTGGAAGAAGACGAGGCTAAAGCGGAGAGAGTCTATTCCACCGGCGCCACAGTGGTCAACGGCAACCCTACAAATCTCTCAGTCCTGGAGGATGCAGGGATATCCAAGGCAGATGTTCTGGTAACAGTTCTGGGAGAGCCTAACCAGAACCTGGTAGTATCCATGCTTGGAAAGAAGTACGGTGTTCCAAAGATTGTTTCACGAGTTGAGGACACGAACTACCTGGATATCTACAACATGCTGGAGGTTAACACTATAGAATACACCGACATAGTCTATGCGGAGTTTATATCGGTGATAGAGCATCCTTCCATGAGGAAGATCGCAAATGTAGGTACGGACAAGGAGATCATAGAGCTCGTGGTTGGGGAGGGCTCGCGACTCAAGGACATGAGGATAGACGAGGTAAAGTCTATGAAGAGGTTTCCCAGAAAAGAGGTGGAGTTCTCAGCGGTTCTAAGGGGAGACAATGTCCATGATCCGGAAGACACCTTTAGGCTCAAGACCGGTGATTCGGTCATAGTTATCATAGATCCACACATCAAGGGCAGGCTGAACGACATACTGGGTTAAGAAGCGAGAATGTAGAATGTTAGCCTATCTTCCAGCGTGGATTTCTCTGATCCTTGATCTCAACTATCTTATCCAGAGCGTTCAGTTCGTCCTGGGATATTCTGTCCTCAAGCTCTTTCAAAGCCTTGTAGTCCTCTGAAGATACATCGGTGTAAAGTGTCTCACCCTCATCTATCTGTCTTCCCACCTGAACATCTGTAAGAGAAACCGCCACCCTGTCTCCCTTTTTAGCCAGATCTATAGATTCTCCCTCATCCTGTACAGATTTTATCCTTCCTAGTACATCGCCTTCAGGAGTCATAAACTTTGAACCCGGAGATACAGCACCCTCGACAACCTCCACACCTACAACAGCGGGCTTGGATGATCTGAATACATGGCCGGGAAGTATCCTGAACTTTCCAGGTCTAGATAATTCCGAAAGCTTTTCCTCCCTCTTCAACCTTTCAAGCTCCTGCCTCCATTCCTCGTACTCCTCAACCAGCTCATATACTATTTCGGAAGTTATCACCTTGTACCCTGTCTTGCCCTTGAGGAACTCCTCAGCAGAGCCCGTTATCTTCGTATTAAAACCAAATACAACTTTATACTTGTCTTCAGAACCCTCCAGCTCAACCAGATCCTGCTTAGTTATCTTACCTACCTCAGCCTTTGATATAGGAATTTTCTTCTGCTTGAACTCCTTTGAAACAGCCTCAAGGCTTCCGAGAGAGTCAGCCTTTACAACCACTCCATTCGATGAAGTTTCTATACTTAAATCATGTAGTTCCTCTTCTATCTCCTTCCTAGCTTCTTCAGCATTTTCTTCAGATCTTACAGACCTTACAGGAGCGCCTGAAACAGCCGCATCAAGACCATCCGCAGCTATCTTAACCCCTGCGGCAGGATAAACCTTTTTGAGGTGTTTGAAATCCTTCTCCCTTCTCATCTCCTTTAGAGGTTTTGGTTCTAGAAGCGCCTTTATCTCAGTCTCTATAACTCCGGTTTCACCCCCTATCAGTAGCTTGTCCTCCTTCTCTAATACTCCATCGTACAGGATGAGGTCGATAGTGGTTCCAAGGCCCTTTACCTCGTTGACCTCTAGAACAGTTCCTTTTCCTGCTCCCTCATGTATCTGAAGGCCTCCTTTCAGGTAGCGCTGTGAAAGCCCTGACATGACCATCAAAAGCTCTGGAAGACCTTCTCCAGTCTCTGCAGATATGGGAACTATCCCTACCTTTTTCTGGAAGTTGTCAACCTTGTCAAACCTCTCAGCGGTTATCCCATAGTCGTTGAGATCTCCCATGATCTCGTATATTGTCTCGTTCAGTTTATCCTGGAGTCTTGAGCTCTGCTCTTTCATGTTCTGCATGAAGCTCTCGTGTTCTGATTTCCAGCCAGGCAGTTTGTCCACCTTGTTCAGCGCTATAATAAAAGGTGTCTTGGACTGCTTCAATATCTCTATCGCTTCTCTTGTCTGGGGCTGCACTCCGTCTTCTATGTCTATTACCAGTATTGCTATGTCTGAAAGAGAGCCTCCGCGCTTTCTCAGGGAGGTAAAGGCTGCATGGCCAGGCGTGTCTATAAATAGCAGTCCTGGAATGGTCAGCTCGGTGTCCAGAGTTTTAAGCAGATCTCCGCATATCTCCTCGATAGTGTTTAAAGGTACCTGGGTAGCGCCTATCATCTGTGTTATGCTGCCTGCTTCCTTCTCTACAACTATGGAACCTCTTATAGAATCTAATAGAGATGTCTTTCCTGCATTTACATGTCCCAGTACCGATATGATTGGCTGCCGTATATTTTCGGTTTTTTCCTCCTCTGTCATGGGCTAACACCTGTATAGACTCCTTAGTTGCCCGGAGTCTTTAAAAGCACCTTATCAAGAAGGTAGATTGTGAGAATGCTTTAAAAATGTTGAGCCGTCTGCCGGCAGATGTGTCAACTCTCTAAAACAGTATTTACAGTTCCGGCGATATCTGGATAGTCCTCCTCAACCTCCTCCCATTCTCCAATGTACTGCAGGTAAAAAACCGTCTAAATATTTATAAGCCGGGGCTAAATTCTATAAAATCAGAATGGTCTAAAATAGATATAGAGAAAAGAGGTAAGAAATAGTATTTATAAAAAGAAGGGCTGAAAGTCTTCCCGGCCTTTCTACAGCCGGGACGCAGCCCTGTTGTGTTTTCGACCGCCTCCTCTTTTCAGACACCGGTTAGGCCGGGTCCGAAAGGCTGGGCGGGCTACTTTTCCTATTCTAGGTTAAAGATTTCTGTCAGGTATATCACCCCACAGAGCGGTTTTTTATCCATGGCCGGACAACCTTTCTCTGCATACAGTACAATAGAAAGCTTCTTTTAAATATGTTTGATAAATTGAGATGATGATTTACAATTGTTAAAATAAGTGGCGATATATTATAAAATTGGTTTAAATCGGCGGGTAGTAGTTTAGAGGTAGAGAACTGTAGCTGCGCTAGAAATCGATAGAACATGTAGAAGGTAAACTACGAGATAGAGGAACTGAAAAATGAGAGGGAAAGAAGGTTACTGATTTGGCTTGTCCTTGTATTCCAGGCTTCTGTTGTTCTCCCAGTTCTTCTCACATTTGCCTGAGCAGAAATAGATCTTCTCTCCCGAGTTAAGCACCAGCATCTTGCCGGCAGAATCTTCGAGCTCTGAACCGCAGTAGTCACATTCCATGTCTAGCCACCCTCCATCTCTATCTCCTTGAGCATAAGGATATCATCGTCCCTTACAGGACCCATAACATTCCTTACAAGAATCTTGCCTTCTTCACTGCCTTCCACAACTTTACATCTGACTTTCTGAACTCCCCTATGTCCTCTTCTTCCAAGAACCTGAACCACTCTTGCAGGAACAGCCATTGGTTATCACTCCTTCAGCTCTTCAGCTTTCTCAGCGATCTTTTCCACATCGTCCTCAACCGCGCCAGGATCAGAGATAGCGATAGCTGCTGACTGCACTTCTATGTCTGCAGCAAGCCCTAGCTCATCCTTGCTCGGCACAAATGTGTAGGAGATATCTTTCTCATCACAGAGAGCAGGCAGATGCATTACGATCTCTGCAGGATCGACATCTCCTGCAATAACAACTAATTCAGCTTCTCCTCTCTCGATCGCCTTGGTAGCCTCGTTTACGCCTATTCTTATCTTGCCAGTATCCCTGGCTCTCTCTACAGTAGTGTAGGTGTCCTCTGCAAGACCTTCAGGAACATCAAACTTCTGGTAACTCATCGGTTATGCACCTCATTATTACCTCCTGTAAAACGGGAAAGTCCTGAACTATGAAAGGACCTTCCACACGGAGGTCAAACCAGACTTGAAAACAAACATTTATAAAAGATACGAATTTTTCAGCTATAGAACAAAAACATCAGGGACTTACTATATTCTTGACGGAGCTAAGTGAGGTCTCCAGCCTGTGGAGCACGCCATCCAGCTCCTCTCTTATCTCTTTATCTTCCTCAAGACCGTTTCTTAGACCTCCTACACCAGACTCCAGGTCTCGGATAGTATCTTTCATGTCTTTTATAATCCTATTGGCCTTCCTAAACTTCTCCACCCTTATAAATAGAGGTCCTGCCTGTATATCAGGCGTCTCAACCTCTCTTGTCTCTGGAGCCTCCGGAACCTCAACATCGATCTCTTCTCGATCACTTTCACGCTCCTCTTCTTCAATAGGTTCAACGGGTCGAGGTCTGTCAATATCCTTCCCACCCTCCTTTTTCTCGTATCGATCCTCCTTCTCATATCTCTCTGTTTCTCTTTCTACACCTCCACGAACCGGTTCTTTTTCATATCTTTTCTCACCCTCTTCTTTTTCATAGCGCCTCTCAGATCGTTCTTCAGGAGATTCAGGCACCTCAGACTTTTCAGATTCTTCAGATTCCTTGGAACCAATCTCTTCCAACCCCGGAGGGTTTGAAGGTTTTTCTATATCCTTTTTTATATCCAAATCCGCCTCAGAACTCTCTTCAGCTTTATTAGATCTATTGCCCTTGTTCACAATCTCTTTTATCTTCTCTATGTTCTTACCTACCTCTGTCCGTTTGTCATCTTCCTCATCTCCAGAGCCGAAGATACGGTCGATCATGCTCATATACAGATTTTAGTTATGCTCCCTTTTAAATCTATCAAGTAGGCTGATAACTGCGGTCTTTAAGAGAAGTTGGTCAGGAATGAGTGAAGTAACAGAAAGTGGAATCGCAAGGTTCTAGAGAATCTACCCGGCAGAAGCCAAACCTTATGAACTGCACGACCTGGTCCACATCTTCAATGTTGGACTCAACCAGGCCTGACTTCTCAGAGCCGTCAGGCATCATAATCTTGCACTCCATGTTATCATGCGCTGGAAGCCACTGCACAATATCCAGGTCCCTGTCAAGGGCATAATCAAGGCTCTCGTTCACCTTCTCCACTCCCTGGTCAGTTATCTTTATGTTGAACAGGTCCTTCAGGCGAAGTTCCTTGCCCTGTTCATAGTCGCTTTCGTCAATTATTACCTCGGCAACACCGTTCTCCGCGGGTACTTCCAGATTTCTTGAGCCCCTATCAGGAAACTCAGGGTGTAGGTCTGCCTCCGCAACATGGGTCCTCTCAACCCCCTCAATCTCAAGCCTTCTCGGGTTGTCCACAAAGAAGTATCTGTCCGCCATCTCATCCATGATCTTACGGTTTTCAGTGTACAGGTTATCTACAGAGACAGATACAGTATTATCCGACATTCCAAATGAGAGGACGAAGTTCCTGATGGCTTCAGGCTGGAAACCGCGCTTTCTGAGAGATATCAGGCTCCAGGTCCTAGGATCCTCCCAGCCGTGGTACTCTCCCGAGTCTATCTTTCTACGCGATTCAGAGGTTGATAGCTTCACTCCCTGCAGGTTCAGAAGGCCGTGGTGAAGTATCTCGGGCTCGGGCCAGTCAAGGAGATCCCACATAAACCTCTCCATCTTTGTCTCCATAACCAGGTCCTTTCCCCGGATTATATGTGTCATCCCAAGTTCATGGTCATCTACAGCCCAGGAGAACTCCAGCATCGGCCATACATCGTATCTGTCTCCAACTCTAGGATGGTCTAGATCAGAGATCCTAAACAGAACCCTGTCTCTGAAGGCCGGATTCTTGTGCTCCATGTCGGTCTTAAGCCTTACAACTGCATCTCCCTGAGAGTATTCTCCCGCCTGCATCTTATTCCACTCCTCAAGGTTTTCCTCCGGGCTTCTGTCCCTGTGTTCACAGGACCTGCCCTCCTTCCTGTTATCTCTCAAGGTTTCAGCATCGCAGTTGCAGACATAGGCCCAGCCCTCTTCAAGGAACCTTTCACCGTGTTCATAGAACAACTCAAGCCTGTCAGACTTGTATATTATCTCATCAAACTCCACTCCCAGCCATTCCAGGTCCTTAGGTATCTGTTTATATGCCTCTTCCAGAGGTTTCTTCTCCTCAGAACCTGCAGTATCGTCTATAACCAGATATAGCTTCCCTCCATAGCGTTCCACATATTCATCGTTCAGAACCGCCATCCTGGCATTTCCAATATGGAGCATTCCAGAAGGAAACGGCGCTATCCTCATGGTAACCGATTCTTCCACAGCCGGAAGCTCTGGAAGCCCTTCTTCATCCTTTTCCTCTTCCTCATATTCAAATTTCTGCTTCTCCTCCTTTAGCTCTTCCTCAGAAAGAGAATTCACCTCTCCTATTACCTCTTCAGCCTTTGAAACAACCTCTCCAGCGCTCTCCTTCAGTTCAGGTTTGTCTGCAAAAACCTTGCCTATCACCGCATCCTTCTGCGCCTCCCCAAACTCCAGAGCGTTCTTTAACGCGTACTTTCTGATCAAAAGTCTGTTATCTTCCATGCTCACACCTTTTTAGGTGATTATATGATTATAGATAGATCACGTTGCTTGTTATCTCCTCTTCGGATCTGGTTTCTACAACTGCTTCAAGCCGTCTTATAATCTCCCCTATAGAATACTTGCGCTGATCGCAGTATATTATTCCGGGATGGGTTAAGTCTAATCTGTTAACGAGCCGGATGAAATCATCATCAAATGTGAAGATTACCAGATTATTCTTATCTGCGAATTCTAGCTGTTCCTTATCGGACATCCCTATATTCCCTTCTTCTCGTACGTCTACCGCTTCTACATCGCGCCTTCTTAGGCCGTTAGATATAGCGGGATAGACACTCTCGTCAATATAGACTTTCATATATCTCAGCCCGAAATATTGTCCTTTCTCTTAATAGTTCTTTTCATCTCTTTCAAATGGTCGTAAAAGTACGAAAGAGCCGCATGAACCCCTCCTAGGTCTAGCTGGGGGTAATGGTCTACTATATCATCCGGACTCATGTTCTTGTATTCGTAGGCTATAGCAACATCTAGGACTCTTGTTCTTGTGCCTTCTATAACCGGAGCACCGTTACAGATCTCTGGATCGATAAGTATATTTGCCCGTTTTTCCATGACTTCAGCCATTTTTGACACCTACACAAGTATTTAGTCGGAATGTTTAAAAAGAATGCGTGTAGGGAAAAATCACACCACAGCTTTCCTGCGCTTACTTCCATACGACTGACTTCTAAACCATCCTCTTCTTCAGCATCAATTACCTTGAACAACATTTCCAGCTTATATCTCAAGAACACTACCGTTCTCACAGATGAAGAAGTCCTCGTTCAAGGTGTATCCTTCCTCTCTTCCAAGCTCCGCAAAGGAGGCGAGCATCTCAGTGGTTCCAGAAGCAGGAACTATGACTTCAGGTTCTAGAAGTCTTACAAGGCGCCTGCAGTCCTCTCTTTTTGCATGTCCCGAGGCGTGCACTTCCTTTATAACTTTTGCGCCGGACTCTCTCAAAATCTTCTCCACCCTGTAGCGGTTTGCCTTGCTGGCAGGGGAAGGGATGACATCCGAGGAAAATACCACATGGTCGTTATCTCCTATCTCAAGATCGTGTTCTCCTCTTGCAAGCCTTGTAAGGACAGCATTAGGTTCTCCCTGGTTTCCAGTGCATATAACCAGCCATTCCTCTCTTTCATCAGCAATACGGGAGAAAAGCTGTTCCTTCTCATCCCTGTAGCTTGCTACCTCAACATCTGAGAGATCGATAAGGCCTAACTCCTCTGCAGACTGAGTGTACTCTTTAAGCGACCTTCCTACAAAAGCCACCTTTCTTCTGCCATTGTTAGCGTCTAGTATACTGTTAAGCCGTTCTATGTGGGAGGAAAAGGTTGTAATGATTGCAGCTCCGCCCTCGTTGTACAGGTGGTCTACCACGTGTTCCAGCTGTATCTTTACCTCGGACTCGGAGCTGCCCATCTCGTCCTCTGTAACCCTGGTAGCATCAGCTATCAGCAGCTTCACACCTTCATCTGCAAGCTCCCTCATCCGTTCGTAGTCAGAGGGATCGCCTAGAACAGGTCTGTCATCCAGCTTGAAGTCAAGACTGTAAGCTACAGCGCCTTCAGGCGTGTGAAGCACCGAGCATACTGCTCCAGGTATCGAATGTGTTATATCAACCAGTTCAACTGTAAGGTTGTCGGATACCTCGTACTTTTCTCCTGCATTGACTCTTACAAGTTCGTTGTCCATGGACTTCCGGTCCTCTTCAGCCATCCTCTCAATTATACTCATTGTGAAAGGAGTGGCTATTACAGGGCAGTCATAGCTTCCTGCTAGCTTTGGAACTGCACCTACATGGTCTAAATGGCCGTGACCTATAACTATAGCCTTTACATCTTCCTTCCTTTCGTGTATGTCTGAATCATCAGGTATTGCTCCAGACTCTATGGTTGAGGTGGTTGTCATCTCGTCCACGTCCTCATCGTGCTCAATCACGGTCTCCATGTCATAACCCATGTCAAATATGACTATCTCACCGTCTACCTCAACCGCTGTCATGTTCTTGCCAACTTCGTTGTATCCTCCAACAGCATGTAACTTCAAGCTATCACCAGGCCAAATTAGGGGCCCCTACATATTTAAAAACTGGAGTAGGTTCTGCAGAAATTCGCACAATTAAGATGGGAAAAGAACTAGTTATCTAGGAGGTTCAGGTAGATGTATCCCGTGGCAACCAGGATAAGCAGTGCAAAGTATGGCAGAGTCATTCCTGGAGCAGAGACCGGTCCTTCTTCCGTTCTCGGCCTGGTGTTTACATCAATCCGGTCCTTAGCTTCAAGCTGCGTGGACTGTGAGACCGCCTTTACAACCAGGGCGCCAGAACCTACAGAAACACCAGCAATAGTAAGTCCTACCTTCCTCTCACTTTCGCCTCCTACAGAGACGTTACAGGCCGAATGATCCTCGTTACAGCTTATCCCGTTATCCACGTCTACTTCTCCACTTATCAGGCCGTTAACCGCTCTTCCGCTAAATCTTATAGTTATCTCGTCTCTCACAGGCAGTAGATTGGAGATAGAGATGTTTATGTCTCTCCTCTCAAGAACTCCTAGCTGGACCGCATCCATTTCGCCTCCTCCACTGGTAAAGCTTACAGACGGAGGAATCTGCTCAGGAGTGCATTCGCCCTCCTCACAGCTGCCGGTGACACATTCCTGGTCCTCGGTGCAGGTCGCTCCAACCGGCTTTCCTATAAGGAAGCCTCCGATCCTTTCAGTTACAGAATTACCGGTATTATCCAGAGCTCTTACATATACATCTCGGTTCTCAACAGTGTCAGAACTGTAAGTGCAGTTGGCGGACCCGCATATCACCTCAGAACAGCTCTCATCGAGGCATACATCTACAGAGCCGACACCAGAACCCGTGTCAGTTACCTCCGGAGTTATACTTATGGTCTGGCCGGTTTCAGCCACGGTTGGATCAATGCATCCGTCACAGTTTATCTCAGGTGGCTGAGCATCAAGGAACCTGGCACACACCTGGGTGGAATATGCGTTATCAGTGTCTGCAGGGCAGCCTGCGACATGTGCATCCGTATCTCCCGACACCGTGAGCATGCAGGTGTATTCTACAGGACATCTTCCATCCTGATACAGTACATCTATCTTCTTGTCCGGAGACGAAATATAGGCGGAAAAATTGTAAGGAGAATATGAAGGCAGCTCAACATGGGAGTTAGATGTCTGTTTTAAGAACGCTAGCTGTTCTCCCGAGGGATCAGTTCCTATCTGTATGTCTCCAGAGGTTCCAACGCAGACATTGTAGTCGTAGTTTGTCATGTTTGGGAGCTCCGCATGAGCGTTGGTACTGTCAAAAGCCTTAAGGACCGAAGTGTAGCCTTCGGGACATGGTCCCTGCGTGAAGTTGGACTGGAGGCTTTGGGAAACTCCTCTTAGGGAACAGGATACGGCGTTTTGAGGGGAACTGGCTGAACAAGAAGAGACATGGGAATTAGTCCTCTGAGCTGTCTTAAACAGGCATGTAGAACCAGATGAAGAGCTACCATCGGAAGGATAGTTGCATCTTATACTGCCTTCAGAGCTTGAGAGGTGAGTGGTGAAGTCATAGGAGGAGTATGAGGTTATCTCGGCATGTGCATCCGTCTCACTATTTAGGAACAGGAATCGCGTTCCTGATGAAGAGGTTCCTATAGAGCTTGAGCCTGTCGTGTCCTGACAAACCACCTTGTATTTGTAATTGTTCTGGCCAGGAAGCTCTGCGTGTGCGCTAGTCTCTGCAGACATGCCTAGAACTTGGGTGTATCCAGAGGGTACTGAGCCCTGTACAAGTTGGCATTCGAGTCCCTGTTGAGCAGTTGCAGATCCTGTGAAGACCAGTAAGGAAGCAGCCAACAATAGAATTGCCAGTATCTTCCTGTACGAGGTTCCTGACATTTCTGTAGCTCCAGACTTTTTCTCACATCTCATCTGTTTACACCAGTCTTGAGGCCTGCCTCTAGGCACGCGCAGGTACCCAAAGAGTAGGTTTGTGTAGCTACACTTTATATCTTTTCCTATCCTTTCCCGGATTTCTGTAAGTTGGAGGAGCTTTTGTATACCAGATTAGTCCGACAAGGTTTAAATACGAGTACAGACAACAATTTTTTAGAACATGAGCCTGACATTCCAGCCAAGGATTGAGGTCAAATCAAAGCACCTTTATCTAATTCTAGCAGCTTTAGCTCTCGGAAGCAGCATCTACATAGCAACAGCATACGGAACAGGACAACCACAACAACAAGGACACACAC
>JAXINT010000070.1:0-9030 GCA_034190605.1 Asbonarchaeaceae archaeon (SeqCode)
AGGATGCTTTCATGGAATACTGCACATGCAATAATTTAGGTTTGGATAATTGGAAGACATTAAACAGAGGTAGAGATATTGAGGCATGTTCTGAGTTGAGGGCGGAAGATGAGGAGGAGAGAGTACAGGAGCTCAGAGTCAATGCAGAAAACTACCTTGACCTGAAGGTTAGGACTAGAGTGGAGGACGGATCTGATGAATTGAGAGATGTATGTGGATCCAGGTGTGGTGTGGTGCGCGCAACATTCATAAATAAAGGGGAGTTTGGAGGTGCTGGAAAGGATATTACCGTGAATGGCTTCTACCTGGAGATAAGGGGAGGTGTGGAGGGAGGAAAGCTACCCATGATAATAGCTTCGGACAAGATAACTGAAGCAGGAGGAGAGAAAGGCAAGAAATACAAGCTCGACTACTTCATAAATGGTCGGGACACGCAAGGAGAGTGGCAGAGTTCCAGGGATGTAGGGATTGAGATCGCTCCTGGCCAAGAGAAAACAGTGACGTTCCTAGCCAATATAACTCCTTACCACACCTATACTAGAAAATGCGTTAATAGTGAGATGAAAAGTCAGAGAGATACAGTAAAGTCTGAGCTGGAGGAGGATAAAGATCTAACAGTTGAGGATTACTGCAGCGAGAGAGGAGGAATTTACCAGGGCGAGGAACTTAAAGCTTCTGAAAAGAGTTCTCAGAAGTATAACGCCGAGAAGTTTAACGAATATTCGGGCCAGATATGTAATGAGCAGGCTAAAGACGCTGTTGAGGGCTGTGTGGACGAGGACAAGATATTTACGGAGTACAGATCCGAGTTCAAACCTGCAGTTGTCGTAAACTATACCTCGACCACTTCTAACAAGCTGGATGCTATAGCTCTTAACAGCCAGAAATGGAATGAGATGACTCTTGAGAAAAGGAAAGATTTTGAAGAGGATAACTGTATCGGTAGAGAGGGGCAGATATTGAGGCAGTCACCTGATAACTCCCAGCTAATTGATGCTGTATCTCTTATAATACAATCTGACTGTACCGGGCTTAGATACGACCCAGAGGAGCCTTCAGAAAGCGAGGGATCTGTCCATGTATCGGCAAAAGGAGATTCAGAAGAGATAACCGCATTTAAGGTGAACAGCATCACCCGACCTGAAGGCACTGAGGAGATCTGCACTGAGGAAACGAAGTACAAGGATCTCGGTTCCGAGGGCTGGTTTAAGTGCGATTCAGAGGACTGTAAGACCAAAGAGATGTCTTGCAAGAAGAGAGTTCCTCCAATACCTGATGGAGAAACTACCGCCCTCAATTTTGGGCTTGAAGCAGAATACACTGCTAGAACTGTAGAAGAAGGAAGATTTATACTTTCAGGAATCTCTTAATCAAACACCCAAAATAGCTCTTACAATATCTCTAGTTCCTGGGCCTAGACCTACAAGTATTATGAATAGGAGTACTACAAGCTTGAACTCTCTATCATCCTCCCTAGGTATCATCCCCAGTATTGCCAATATAACTGCTATCTTAACGGCCAGGAAATAATATGCGTTTCCAGTTACCTCAATTATCCCTTCTGCAACCACGTGTTTTTCACTGTATCCCATGCTTTCTATCGAAAAAGCAGTTACTGATCCGTCTAAAACATGCGAAGCTGTTGCTAACATACCCACACTGCTATTTATAAATGTGTCTGGCCATATGCCTGACATGAACTTCTGTAAGGTCAGAACAGCCGATATCAATATTACCGGAGTTAGTATGAGGCCTGATATATTTGAGTTAAAGCCGTTGTTCAGTCCATATCTTAGGAGTATTGCACCAGCTATTAACGAAAGACCGGTACTGGTGTAAAGGACAGGTTTCCGGTAGTCTTTGATTGTTCCCTTGTCCTCAAGCTTCTTCAACAGGTATATAATCCCGAGAGCTACAAAAAATATGATAAAACCCGAGATAGGGAAGATAAGCAGTGTGCTATAGGGATAGGAGACAATAGCGGCATCGTCCATTACTCTTAGGAACTCTCCAAATATAACGAACGGGGTTATGCTGAACACCAGGCTTTTGTTCACCTTCAGGCCGAGCTTCTGGAAAAAGTTATAGGCGCCAAATGCTGTTATAACAACTAGAACAGCATAAAGCGAAGTGTCCACCACGTTGTAATTTCTTACGGCCTCAACACCTCTGTAAACTGCTGTGTACTGGTTGTTGGCGTCTGCAACTATAGGACCCCATATGTATTCCCATAGAAAGAGCAATACTGACTCGCTGAGGTATGAGGCTAGAGCTATCCCTGCAATCAAAACTGCGGATGACGCCAGAATCCACATGTTCTTCCTTTTCATGGAACCCACTAAGATGACAATGTTTTATTAAGCTTAAAAACATTATACTTGACTGTGATGAAGAAAAGTTATCTGCTGGCTCTCCTGGTCTTGGCTATGGTGCTTGCAGGATGTACGGGGAGAACCCAGGTAGGTTCAAAGCCTACCAAGAGTCAAGGAGAGGGGCTTGAGATACAGGGGCCGAAGTGTAGTTCTGCGACTTCCGATGACTGTTCAAACCTTCTTGACTTTGAGGAGATAGTTGTTGAGCTTACTGCTATAAACAGAGGAGGACAGCCGGTTACTCTGCCTTTCAAAAAGCCTTTTGGAGAAACAGAGGATCCTGAATTAAGAGCTTTCAACCACTTAAGTGCTTCTGCGCTACAGAGCGGATGCACTTCACTCTTCTCTATGCAGGAGAGTAGCCTTGTGGTTGAGAAGATAGATGAGAAAGGTATAGCTTCTACCTATGAGAAACCTCGCGGAGCATCTTCTGGGGAAACAACTCAGCCCCAGTCCGAGCAAGACTTTTTTGATAATGGGAGAAATGTAGTGCTGGAGGAGGGAGAGAAGCTGGACTTTGAGTGGACTTTTAGGGTAAAAGATCAGGAGATACCTTCTCCCGGATTTTCATGTAGCCTTTCATTATCTATAGATACAGAGCAGTCGGTTACGGCATTTAGGGAGATGCAGATAAAGGGGAGCCGTGATGTGGCAGCTCCTGATCAACAGCTTGAGGCTACTTCGACAGCATCTCCCATGGTTCTCAAGCTGGATGGTCCTTCTAGCAGGATTCAGGATGAGGGAGCGTTCCCTGTCCAGGTGTTTATGCAGAACCAGGGAAGTGGACAGCCTTCAGACATACAGCTTGAGACCACTGAACCTTCTGCAGGAGATCTATTGAGCTGCAGCCTGCAGCAGGCGGTCGAAAATCCCAACCAACTGGAGTTCAGGAAGGATGAAGGAGAAACTGAGAGGAGGATCTTTGAATGTTCTGCAGAGGGGATTGGCGATGAGGTGAGCAGGATAGCTACTCTCTCCATGACGGCGAACTTCAACTATGAATACGACATAGAGGATATAGAAGTGGGGGTGTCTCCTCTTGAGAAGTAGACTTATTGTGATCTCTCTAGCGGTTTCAATCCTCCTCGCGGGCTGTATTGGAGGACAGGAAGGACAGCAACAGAAGGATTCTCAGAGCAAAAGCCAAAGAGGAATCATCATAGAGGACCTGAGTATTTCAAATACTGATCTTGAACCGGGAGAGCAGTCAAGAATCACTGTTACTTTTCAAAACACTAACTCGGAAGATGTTGAAGATCTCCTTGCCCGTATGGTAAATACTGGACAGCTGGAAGTTTCAGGAGAGGTGGAATGCAGGCAGGAAAGGATGAGGGCCAGTGAAGGGCCTTCTCAGGGTCAGAGAAAGAGGTGTACATGGACGCTCGAATGTGCGGACAGATGTACTGATATCTCGAGGAAATCAACTGAGAAGTTTACAGTTGAGCCTTCAGTTGTATGGACATATTCCAATAGAGTTACGGAGAGCGAGAATTCAATATCAATAGAGTTTCAGTCTCCAGCGGATTTCAGATCAGACGAAGTTGAAAAGAACTCTTACACTGCGGAGAACGGAGATATAAGCCTATCTTCGGAATACAGCACACCGCAGAGCACTGGCTCAGCCTCTATTGTGCTTTCTCAAACTTTGACTAACAAGGGAAATGGTAGACTGGTTTCTCCTGTAGATCTAGAATACAGGGGTTCTCTAGTATCTGAAGAGGCTGTAGATCTCTCTTCTTTTGCAAACTGTCGGAAGCTTGCAGTTCCTGAAGGAGAAGCCTCACAAGAGGCGGAGTGCGGGCTGAAACTTTTAAACCCTGAGCCGGAAACGGTTTACAAACTCAGGATAGCCGGAAGATATAAATACCGAAAGAGTAAAAAAGTTAACTTGGAGATAGTTCCAACACAGGTGCAATAGGGAAGATGAACAGAAAAATACTGTTGATGTTTGTTGCGACTACCCTTCTTACCGCCGGGTGTATTGGAGGCGGTGGAAACAACCAGCCACAGCCAAATGTACCTACTTTCACACAGACTGATGGATTAAGCATAGATTTTGATTCTGCAGCTTCTTCATACTATACAGGAGATAGAGCAACATTTATAGTGGAGATGCAGAATACGGGAGAGGCTGACGCCTGGTTGAGGCAGGTAAAGCTATACAAGGCAGCATGGATAGACCAGCCCTTTATATTCACTGGAGACAAGGTCAGGCTTAGCGGTGTAGATCGAAACAACAACCTTCCAGGGAGAAGCCGTACTTTTACTGCCAACCCTAGAATAGATGTCTCTCTTGAGACCGGAAGCTCCTATACCTACGATGTAGGGCTTAGAGTCAAGTATGACTACACGACTGATGCTAGATCGAAGTTCACAGTTGTCCCCTTCAAGAGATTTAGAGGGGAGGAAGATGAAGAACCTGCTAGAAGACCTATATCAACATCCTACACAGGAGGACCCATGAAGGTTGAAGTAAATGCAAACGAACCTCTCCCAGCAGAGGCTGGTATAGTAACACTTCCAATAACTATAACCAATATGGGAGATGGTAGACTGGCAGAAAACGCAAATGGTAGGGAAGCACTTGGACCAGGATCATTTATCCAGCTGGAGGCAGGAGATGCACAGATCAGAGGGTGTGAGCTTGAAGGCGGAAACCTAGTGATGTACGATGACCAGAAACAGATATTCTGCACAATAGACATAGGTAAAGCAGCTATAAACACGCCAACCGATCTAGTCCTGAAGACCCACCTTGAATACACTTACGTAGAAGATAAGCAGACGCAGATAGAGGTCAAGTCTACAGGAAGATAAGCTAGTGTTCTCCGGCTTCGACTCCTTCTACATGCGATATGTGTCCAAAGTGTCAGGATGAGCAAGTATATCTCTACTCTTCTTAACTACAAGTCCTACAGCTATAATTCCAAGCACAACTGCAGCAAGCATTTTATTGTTGGCAATAGTTCTATATATCCTTTCTCCCATACTTTGTGTGTCTGATGCTAGTTCGGAGTCAGTTACTGATCTAGCTCTCTTCTTAACCCAGTCCAGAGTTCTTGCGGTTATAGATTCTGAATGTCTGGAAACTATGTTAACTATCTCTGATCTGCTGTATTTACCTTCTTTTGCTCTTACAGTTATAGTGTATCTGCCCGGTTCTGTGGTCTTTACATCAAATCCAACTTTCTTTTTACCTCCTGCAGATATAGAAACATCCTTTACGGTGTCGTTTGCCTTTCCTTCCTCCAGATCCTCAAGGAAGACCTTGAATTCCCTGTCTCTCTCAAGCAGGTTGGAGATGTTTACCTCTATAATGCTCCAGTTGCCTGTCTCCACTAGGTTTCTACCTGAACTCAAGTTGAGGGAGTGATCTACCTTAATTCTTCTACCTTCCTCCGATATTACTCCGTTATTGCCGGCTTTCATGCTTATATTCGTTTCTCCAGTTCTGTAAATAGTTACAGGGAAACATATATCCTTCATGGATCCGTCTACGATAATATCGCGTGACTGGGTCTGGTTGGAGTTCATGTATAGCAGAGTCTCCACATCCTCTATTCCCTTGGCGAGGATAGTTCCACACACTTCAAAGCTCTGCCCTGCCTTTACCCTGGACGGGACATCTATCTCCTCTATCTCTACTACAGGTCTGACTTTTAGACTTCTGGATGTGGTGAAATAGCTGTTCTTTACCGATATCCTGTGGTCTCCAGCTTCATCTACAGATATATGGGTTTTGAAACGGCCTGAAGGACTTGTAGTTACTTCTCCACTTTTCTCTCCGTCTATGTAAATATTTGCAGTAGTTTCAAAGCCTTCTCCCGTGTCTGTATCAGCCACCTGTCCTTTGACTAATACATTCTCTCCAGAATCAGTCCTCTTAGGCACGATCTCCATGAATGCGTCCAGACTGACCACTCCTATATCTGTAGAGACACGGTCCTCAAGACCGCCTGACTGCGCTCTTATATCAAGAGTGATATCTGAACTTTCAGAACCATCGGAATCCAGATTTAGGTTTACAGTTCTGGATTCTCCCGACTCTATGTAAACGCTCTTTGAGACTTTTGAATCTCCGTTTATAGCTGTATAGACAGTTACACTTCTGTCCGATCCTCTGCTTGCTACTTCTATCTTTACAGGGAAACTTCCGTCTTTTTCAACCCTTTCTGGCGTAGTTACCCGGGTTATTTTGACCTTTTTGAGTTCTGCGGACATGGAATTCTCAGATCCGCGCGTTGAGGATCTATCCGATCTGCCTGTAGACCCCCCCCTATTTCTATGGATTCTTCTCTGTTCGTCTTCTACAGTTACACATTCACCAGTGAGATCTCTGGAGCCATCGAAGTTGTCAGGGTAGTTGTAGTCTCCTCCATGATCGTCTGGGAACCCTCCTTCTCCCTCAAGGTACTGCTGGTCCGAGTATCCCCTATAGTCTCGAAATGCCTCTCCCTGGCCATAGTAACAGTGTGTCTTGGTATTGTCGTCAAAGCCTTCTCCAAAGCTGTCTGAATCGTCATGGTCGTTACCGTCATTAAACCTATCGGAATGATCTAAACTGTCTTCGAAGCTATCTCTATGATCTCTGTCAAAGCTTCCACCTCTAGAATCTATCAGATCCTCTATCATTTTTTCTCTGAGAAAGCTTCCGAGCTCTCTCTTATCTATAAGCTCTGCAAGTACCTCCTTGTCTATGGCCTCGCCTATGCTTTCATCGTCCAGGAGGTCTCTCAGGTCTCCAAGGCTCTCGTCCTCTATAATCCTTCCCAGCTCTTCATCGTCTATTACGTCCTCCAGCTCTGAGAGTTCCACTATTTCGGCGAGTTCCTCGTTGGATACGTTGTCTTTTAGAACCTCATCAAGTTCCTCCTCGTCAACCATCTCCAGCATTTCAAATATGTCGCGCTCTTCTACAAACCTCGTAACTGTATCTTCGTCCACGACATCCTGTATCTTTCTCCCCCCTATGATCCTTCGGAAGTCGTCCGCGTCCTCGTTCTGCAGGAATCTACCTATCTCGGAGATCTTTCTGTCCGCAAAGATCTCTCCTATACCCTTATCTGTCATTATGTCTCTGAGCTTTTCCAGGTCTCTATCCGGATTTCCTATACTGCTTCCTATGTTGAAGTTCTCTCTTTTTAGGAGCTCTCCTATATCCGAATCAGAGAGAAGTTCTTCTATATCTTCCCTGTCGCTGCTCTTTATCACTCCGCCTATAGGTTCGTCTTTAACTATTCCATATACATGTACTGAGTCCGAATCATCCGCAAGGTTCAGCACCTTCTCAAAATCTATAAACCTCTCCACATCCTCTTTGTCCAGTATATCACGTATCTTGCCAACCTTCATGTCTTTTATCACATTGTAAAGTTCTTCACCATCTACCTCCGCCCCTACTTCGGAGCTATCCAGAGCCTCAGCTATCTCCTCGTTGTCTGTAAGCCTGTCAAGGTCTCCTGTATCAAGTATCTCTCCTAGATGCCTGATCCTGTCCTGCCTAACAACATCCCTGAACTTCTCACCCTCCAGTATCTGGAGGACATCCTCTACATTGTTATGGTCTATAACCTCTGCAACCAGCTCGTCGTCCAGGATCTGGAACAGATCTGAGTCCTCTAGAGGTCTTCTGTCCAGCATCCTTTCCAGATCTCTGAATTTAAGATGTGCAACCAGATCTGCAACCTTGTCATCCTTTACAAAGCTCCCGAGCTCCTCGTTTGAGAACTCTCCAGGTTCTATAATGGATGAAAGACTCTCAAAGTCCTCTCCGGTTAAAAGCTCTCCGAATTCCTTCAATTCCTCTTCATCCATCAGCCTTTCAAGCTTCTCATCCTCAATTAGCTCTATAACATCTCTGCTGTCCTTCAAGTCACTGAGCTTTCTCTGCCTTATTAGTTCCGCTACTTTCTCGGAATCTACCACCTCTTTAAGCTTATCTTCATCTATTATTTCTCCCAGATCTCTTTCCTCTATAAGCTTTTCCAGCTCATCGCTATCAATCACTCCTCTAAGATCTTCATCCAGTGTTAAACTATTTTCAGCGCTGTCAGAAGCTCCTAGAGCTAGAGGTGTGGCAGACGACAGAACCAAGAGCGCTCCAAGGAGCGCAACTATCAGTCGAGACAGTTTTTCAAATTTCATATCAGATGTTGTTACCACGGAGTTGACATTTATAAGTCTTTGGGTTTCAGTGTCGGAACTTCCTAGATAGCCGGCAGTGTTAAAAAGATTCTACATGTTATACTAGGGGTGGTAGATAAAAGTGGAAGAAAACGAGGAAATCGGGTACCGGAAAGGAGCGCTTGAGGCGCTTGTAAACGAGAAGATGGAGCTTTCAAGACTTCTAAACATAGTGAACTCTCTGATAGAGAACCACGCAAAGGCGCTTAACGAAAAAGGAATCGATGTCGAAGAGTTTATAAACGGTATCGTTGAACAGCAGAAGCAGCGCGCCAAGCAGGCTCAAGAACAGATGCAGGAAAGTCCGGAGGGTAACTCTAGGCAGGGAGGTCAAAAGGATCGCAGACAAGGTGGAGGTAAAGGTCAACCTTCAAGGGAATCAGGCCATAGAGACTTTTCTCCCGGCAATAAGCGCGGAAAGAAGGAAGACCTTTCCGAGGATCTGCTTGAACCTGGAGAGGATGAATGGGCTTAA
>JAXINT010000070.1:9130-12337 GCA_034190605.1 Asbonarchaeaceae archaeon (SeqCode)
TATGGCAGACCGAAAAGAAGTTGAGGAGAGGCTCCTTGTCACCGATCCCGAGGAGATGCGGGACAGGATAGAGGGACTTCTGGACGGAGAGGGATTACCTGAAAGCATTCTGGCAAGACCTGGTGGCGCCTATCAGACAGGACACGGCCCTGAATACTGGCGTGAAGATGAGCTCCTTGACATCGCCAGGTATCTTTCAGGAGATCATGACGGTCGTTCCGAGGATCACACAGCACGGGAGGTGATGAGGGAAAGCATTCGGGACAACCTGGAGGAGATACAGGGAAAGGCTGAAGAAGAGATAAGAGAACATTCCACCAGATATGAAAGATCCTTCTGGTTAGGCGGTTATTTCAAAGACCTCATAGATGTTACAGAGGAATCCGCATTATATGTTACAGGTATGCCTGTAACCAAGGACACCGAACCACCTGAGATACACCGTGTGGTACATAAAGCTGCTGACGGCATGCTGGGTTATATTGATGAACATCAGGAAAGGGTTGAGGAGTTTCTGGAGTATCTGTGGCAGGAAAAGGTATCTATCCCTTATGCTCTTAGAGGCCTATACGAGCTGGAGTCCAGAAACCATGCAAAGCTGTACTTTGAGATCTTTGAACTGTCCGGTGGAGAACAAGAGTTCATGCTGGACGGTATAAAGAGAAGCTGGGATCCCGAATACTTCCTGGACCGGCCTATATCCACGCTTCCTTATGGCACGGCTCAGACCTACATTGAAAAGATGGACGAAGACACAACCCAAAATTTCCTGGAGATAGTTGAAGAGAGAAAAGGGAAGATATTGGATAAATTAAAAAACGACTCAGACCTTTCCGATCGCGATAAAGGAAGGAAAACACGCCTCCTGCACAAGTACAATAATATACTTGAAAGCGCAGAATAAAGGATATAGATCACATCAGATATCTCTCTTCCCACCTTCTAATCCTCTCTCTATCAATCTTGATCTCCGAAGCTCTCTTCCGGCTGCTAGGACGAGAAGTTCTGTAGACCAGGGATGTAAAGGCACCGAATAACAGTCCGAAAAGGTGGGCTTCAAAGGCAATACCTGCGCTTGATCCTACACCTGCAAGGTTGGTGGCGATCCAGCCCACAAGCACTGCCCACATTGGTAGAGGAACACCCCAGAACAGTCCAACTCTCCTTGGCTTAAGTACCGCGAGGAATGCAACTATCCCTGAGATAGCGCCAGAAGCTCCTAGCACCATAGATCCAGGGTAGTAGACAAATGCAGACAGTGACGCAACAGCTCCAGATGATAGGAATAGGATGGCAAAGTTTCTTGAACCTATGTAATGCTCCGTGATTGTTCCGAATACTGTGAGAAAGAACAGGTTGTTCAGCAGGTGCATGTAATCAGTCGGAGAATGTACAAAAATATGGGTCAAGATAGCCCAGGGCTCGGAAGCCACCTTTGATGCAGTGAAAGCCATGAAATTGGTGAAATTAGGTGCCAAAAGCTGTAAGAAGTATATCGCCACGATCAAAGCTCCAAGCTTTAGAGCAAGATAGCGATTCTGCCTAATGTCTCTAAGAGATTCCATTTCAGATCGTTGAAAGTATGTCTCTCGCCTTGTCCTGGCCCAGTGCCAGTATGAAGTTTGAAAGCCTTGGACCCTGATCTCTTCCAAGTAAACACTGATAGGCTGCTTTAAAGAACTCTCCAGTCTCAATACCATGCTTATCGGGGAGATCAAACAGGACATCCTCCAGCTCGTCCTTATCCTCAAATTCCTCGCCCTCGAGTATTTCAGCCAGGTCTTTCATAGCTTCTATTTGGCCCGTAGACAACTCCTCAAGGGTTGTACTGGATACCTCACTGCTGATCTTGTACCTGTACTTGTCTGGCGCGTAAGTCTCAGCCCAGTTCAACGCTTTCTCCATTCTCTCCACTATGTGGTCCTTCTGATCCTCGGAGATATCTCCCCTTATATGACCTGTTCTCTTCAGAGATTCCATGACTTCTTCTCCCCATTCTTCTCGAGGTCTGGTCTGCGCCAGAAAGGCTAGGTGGTCGAAAGGTGCTCTCAAAGGCTGTTTTTCAGGTATTTCAACTACTGCAAGCTCGTAAACTCTCTTGAGATGTTTTCTCTTCCTCTCGTTGTCTATCTGTTCCGGGTTGAAATAAACATCCTCAACATGGTCGAACTTGGAGTAGATGGAGATTATGTCCTCGTCAAACGATATATCGAACTCCTTGTTGGGCTTGGTCTCGGAGAACAGGAACCTTATAATTTCAGGTGTATATACTTCTTTCAGATCGGTTAGAGTGACATTGTCTCCGGAGGAGCTGCTCATCTTACCTTTCAATCCTTTAAGAGAGACAAAATCGTACATCTGGTACACCGGAGGTTCGCTGTTAAACACCTCTTTTACTATTTCCTTACCTGTATCTCTGCTAGAGCCTGCTGCAGAATGGTCTTTACCTCCGGGCTCGAAAGCAACATTCTCATAGGCCCATCTCATCGGCCAATCGACCCGCCATGAAGGCTTTACAGAATCGTTCTCTTTGAAGTTAACCCCAAAATCCTCTTCGCATTCCTTGCAGTGATATTCAACCGTGTAATCGCCATCATAACTTTTTATATCGGTAAAGTCTTTCCCACACTCCTTGCAGTACACTCTCAAGGGATACCAGTCCTCACCTAGAGGCTCTTTCCGGTACTGGTCCAGTATCTCCTTGATCTCGTCTCTCCGGTTCATAGCTTTCTTTATGAGTTCTGCGTACTTGGACTTCTGGAACATCTCGGACTGTCTTATGAACTCCACCTCCATGTGCAGATCCTCCAGCTCTTCCTCCAGCTTCTTTTCAAAGTGTCTTGCATACGAACCACACTGGCAGTTCCATGGATCAGGCACCTCAGACACGGGCAGACCTATATACTGCTTCCACTTGTCCGGAACTTGCTTCGGAACCTTCCGAAACCTATCATAGTCGTCCCAGCTGTAGATAAATCGTGTCCGTTCCCCCATGTTCTGAAGAGATTTCACGACAAAATCAGTAGTTATTATCTCCCTAAAGTTGCCGGCATGGACTCTTCCAGAGGGAGTAATACCTGAGGCGCACACATACACGTCTCTATCCTCAAACTTCCTCGTGATACCAAAGGCCAGCTGGTCGGACCAGAAAAGTGGCTGTTCCATAAATCTTAATCTAAATACTCAGCTTTTTAAAGAATTCTACTT
>JAXINT010000070.1:12437-13897 GCA_034190605.1 Asbonarchaeaceae archaeon (SeqCode)
TGGAGGGGGTTTTATTAAGTTGGAGTACATTAACTTCTTTCTGCAATGAGTCTTTTTTCGTCTCCAAGATTTTGGTTCCTGGTTGCGCTAGTCGGGGTAATCACATTTATCCTGTGGAAGGACCGTGACAAGATACAGAGGCACTCGATACTGTTCTTCAGGCGCACAAAGAAAGGAGTTGATAAAATAAAAAGCATAGCCGATAGTATGCCTCTTTTCTGGAACTGGTATGGCTGGATAGGTGCGGTAGCGGGCATAATATCTATACCAGTTATAACCTACCAGCTTGCAAGCATTGTTGGTAAAATGGTGTTCCAAAAAGCCAGTATTGGAGGTCCTTCGATAGTTCTTCCGGGTCTAGTGGCGGAGAACCACTTCCAGGCTGGCGTGTCATTCATACCGGTGGAATACTGGATCATAGGCATAGGGATAATCCTGGTAGTACACGAGCTGTCCCATGGGGTGGTAGCAAGCAACGAGGGATTTGAGCTCAACTCCGTGGGTTGGATCATTGTCGGAATAATCCCGGGGGCCTTTGTAGAGCCAAAAGGAGAGCAGATGCTTCCTGGAGAGGATAGCACCATCTCGGATATGGATGAAGATCTAGAAGGTATAGAAGGAGAGGACCAGAAATCAGGCGGAATGTGGAACCAGGGGGACTGGAAGTCCCGTTTAAAAGTTCTTTCTGCAGGGAGCTGGGCCAACTACATAACTGCTGGAATCTTCCTCATATTGGCTACAGGACTTGTAGGCGCAATAACTCAGCCTGGGCCGGTAGTCTACGTTGCTGAAGAAGGTTTTCCTGCGCACAATGCAGGTATGGACAACGGAAGCCTATACTCGGTCAACGGCATAAGGACTAACTTTGTAGCAGACATTCAGAATGTATCGGACTTTATAGAGCCAGGAGACAATGTAACTATATGGAGCAGCGAGGGCAACTTCACTGTAACCGCTACCCGTAAGAAAGGTTTTGATGGAGGCTACATAGGTCTCAGGTTTGGGGAGACTCAGAGAGTTAAGTCAGGACTGAAACCTTATGAAGCCGTTCTCCAGTGGCTTGTATCTCTGTTGTTCACCATATCTGCGCTTAACTTTGGTATAGGGCTGTTTAACATGGTCCCTGCAAAGCCCCTGGACGGAGGACACATCGTCGATACACTTCTGGAGAGATTTGCACAGGACAAGAGGAAATACATGCGCCACTGGTCCATCTTTGTGTGGGCAGTGGTCATCTCCATGATCCTTACATCCGTGTTATAACACACCAGCACACCACACATGTTTTGTCCGTCACATGTTATAGACTGACCTAGTGAGTAGTAAAAACACCAGGGGGTTTTATAAATCTTGGGTTGTGACAAAGGATGATAGAGCATTTGAAGCTCAATACAAGGAGGTGTTTGAAAGTGAAAGGAAAGGTTGATTTCTTCCACGATATGAAGAAGTACGGCTTCATT
>JAXINT010000181.1:0-12890 GCA_034190605.1 Asbonarchaeaceae archaeon (SeqCode)
GCGACATCCTCCAGAAGGTCTACATGGGTCAGGAAGATTGTCCTGCAGCAGTACTTGTCAAGTCCAAGGTCGTCAAGGACTTCCTTTGCGTCATCGCTGCCCTCTTTTGCTCGTTCCTGGAACTCATCCCACTTGTCTCCAATAACCTTGCCGCATGAAAAGCATCTTACAGGTATGATCATTTTCTATTTTCACCTCAATCGATCCAAAGCCGTCAACGGTAGGACTTCTGCTGTTTGTGCCTTGCACCTTTGCTGGACTGAGATGGCTTGCGCTTCTCGGTCCTCCTGAAGTCCTCAACCAGCAGATATCGGTCATATTCGAGGAATTCATTTTTAAGATCGTTTCCTTCAGCATATTCTGCCAGGGCTCTTGCAATCGCCATCCTTATAGCTTCTGTCTGGCCCTGCTTGCCTCCTCCGTCAACATTGACCTTTATATCAACATCTTCAGCGAGTTCTCCTGCAATTCTCAGAGGTTCCTCTATCCTAAGCCTTGACATCTTTGGCCAGGTCTTCAGAGGTCGTCCATTAATCCTGAGACTGCCCGAGCCTTCTTCAAGAGTGGCTCTTGCCTTTGCAGTCTTCCTCTTTCCGTTAGCATTTACAACCATTTTCTATCCCTTCAGATTTTCTGCAAGCTCTTCAACTCTTAAAAAGTTTGAACCTTTTAAAACCTCCTCCCTTGCGTTCTCAAATATCTCCAGTTCAGAGTCTTCCTCCACAGGACCGCCATCGTATACCTTAAGCCTTCCAAGCATCTCTCTCCCTGTCTTGTTGTCAGGCAGCATTCCCTTTACTGATTTCCTCAAAAGCTTCTTAGCGCTCTTAGGAGTGTAGGTTCCATGATCTCTTATACCGCTCTTGTATCTGTTCCTGTACTTGGAAGTTATCTGCTCCGGATCTCCCTTGATTATTGCATCTCCGGCATTGTAGACCTCAATTTCTTCATTGTCTTCCTTCAGCCTCTTCACAAGGCCTGTAGCAAGTCTTCCAAGCACATGGTCTTTTGCATCTATTTTTACAGTCATATCTATCACTTTAGAAGCTTTACATCCTCTCCTTCAGGGTTTTCCTCCACGAACTCTTCCAGTCTCTTGAACTCTCCAGCCTCATTTATCGCTCTTACAGCGTCCTTGCTAGCCTGGAAAGACACCACTTCCACGTCCTTATCCAGCCTTCCAGAACCCAAAACTTTGCCTGGAACAAGCACTTTCTCTCCTTCCTCAGCATTCCTCTGTATCTTGGATAGATTTACAGCTGGCTGATCTCTTGTAGACTTCTTCAAGGATTCAGCTGCATCTCTGTAGACTGCAGCACCGTTCTTCCTTGCTGCTTCTTCCAGCTTCCTCACCGTCCTCTTCAAAACAGGATTTGATTTTTCCATCTCAATACACCTCAACTCTAACCATGTAGTGGGGTCCTGCACCCCACAGCGCGCGTCCCAATTCCGCGCTAGGAATTGCGGGGGGAGGGATTTGAAATGAAACTCCTTTCAGGAGTTTCTAGCAGAAGATGCTGGCGCATCTTCAAATCGAAAATCCCAGATTTTCTCAGGTTCAAACTCCCTCACAGGTCTGAAAGACCTGCACCCCCTGAAAGGGGGTATTGCGTCATAACAGCGTAACGTTATGCGGGGGGAGGGATTTGAACCCTCGGAACGCCTGCGCGTACAGGATTTCTCAAAATCGCACTGCGAGGACACAGTCCTCGCGGACTCCCGAAACATGTGATTTCAGGAATTGATTTCCGGCTACCGGACTTCTTAAGTCCCGCCCCTATAGCCGCGAGCCAGCCTTGAACAACGCTGTAATAATCTACTGAGTTCCATAGGAACTCAGCGCCCACCAGCGGTGGGCCGTTGCGTATCACAGATTTCCAAAGGAAATCTGTTCGAACATCTTTCCATAGGGAAAGATGTGACGCGTAGCGTAACACGCCCTCGCCTTGGCCTGGCTTGGGTACCCCCGCGCAAAGTTAAACCACACTCATAATATGCGGGGGAATCTTATCTTTAAGTCGGTTCCGCGAAAGCGGAATCCGGCTATTGCGCACTGCGAGCGTAACCGCAGCTTCGGGTGTCCCCGCGCAAAGTTAAACCACACTTCAATAATATGCGGGGGAATCTTATCTTTAAGTCGGTTCCGCGAAAGCGGAATCCGGCTATTGCGCACTGCGAGCGTAACCGCAGCTTCGGGCACCCCCCCGCGCAAAGTTAAACCACACTCATAATATGCGGGGGAAATGTATCTTTAAAGTCTTACTCCAGACTCTGTTTAGCGATGGATTCGAACTCATCAACCTCATCAGATACAATATCAACCGCCCTGACAAGTATCTCCCTAGGTTCCAGACCTGACACGCTTTCGATCTCGAAGATGAACTTGTCATCCCTCTGTTCTATCTCTATCTCGTCACCTTCCTCTATATCCACTGCATCTTCCATCGCATACACTATATCGTTATCAGCCTCAATAGCTCCATCGGCATTCTTGACCTCTTCAGGAGCCAGTTTCACTGCTTCCTCCCTGTTTTCCACTTCTTTCCCATTGACCCTTACGATAGGGTAGTATCTGTATGAAGCGTTAGCAGCCTGGAACTTTGCATGGTCCTTCCCAATTCCGAGCACGGCTTTTGCTTCAAGTTCGACTTCCTGGTCTTCAAGAAGCTTTGCAAGCAGTATATCCGGATTTGTCGTCTCCACATCCTTGTCTGTAGGCTTGAAATCAGAGGCTCTTACATCTCCTTCCCCTTCCTTCTTTAGTGCAAGGGTGACCTGGCAGTTGTGGCATCCGTCATCCTCACAGTCACAGTCTTCCGGAATGTTGTAGTGTTCCCTGTCAAACTTCCAAGGAACCATTCCTATCCTGTGGGCCAGTATCTCATCGAAAAGCCCTGAAGTATTGTTTATGAAGTCCACCTCTTTTACAGCCATCGTAGGAACCTTGGCTATGGCGGTTCTTCTAACAGCATTTGCAAACTCTGGATCTACACCCTCAAGAACAAACTTGAGGCGGTCGTCCTCTTCCTCCAGTATATTGACTTCCATGGTTTTTTACCTCGTTACATTCCCTGCCTCCTGCCCTGTCCTCCTCCCTTCTTCCTTGTGGAATCGTGCGGTACAGGAGTAACATCTTCTATGTTTCCAACATCAAGCTGGGATCGGGATATAGCTCTTATAGCAGGCTGAGCTCCCTGTCCCGGGATCTTGTGCTGCGTGCCTCCAGGAGCTCTTACCCTTATGTGTACAGCGTTCAGGCCTTTCTCCTTAGCCTCCTGCGCAGCCTTTTTAGCGGCCTTCATGGCAGGGAATGCGCTTCCCTGTAGCCTGCCCTTGTCAGTTACCATGCCAGAGCTGTACCTGGAGATAGTTTCCGCTCCGGTTATATCAGTAACATGTACTATAGTATTGTTGAAAGATGAAAATATGTGTACAATTCCCCATTTCTTGTCACTCATCTTCCTCACCTCCGGACTCCTTTACCAGGTGTTTTGATCCAGGAGCCATTCTTATCTCGGACTCCTCCTCGGTTCTGACCAGGTATCCTGGTACGTCTACCTGCTGGTCTCCGACCATGACATGCCTGTGATTTATAAGCTGTCTGGCCTGATTCATGGTGTCTGCAAGTCCTCTCCTGTAGATTATGGTCTGTAGCCTTCTCTCCAGTATGTCCTCCAGATCCATGTCAAGTATGTCGGTAAGTTCAGCGCCCTCACTTATCACTCCAAGACGGTTCAGCTTGTCCAGTAGGTCCTGCTCCTTCTGTTCATCCCTGACTGCGTTCAGCTTCCTTGCTTCTCTTCGAAGGTCTCTAAGTATTGATTCAGTCTTCCATAGCTCCTTCTTGTTCTTCAGGCCGTAGTCGTTAATAATATCTTTCTCCTGATCTATCCTCTCGCTCTGCCAGCCCTTCTTGGGTGTCTCGTACGTCTTCTTAAGTTTTTTTACCATCTATATCATCTCCTTTACCATTCTACTATTCTATTCCTCTTCTCCAGATTCTTCAGACCCTTCAGCTTCTGATTCTGATTTTGATTCTTCCTCAGCTTCTGCCTGGACCTTTGCCCTGGAAACTCCTACCTTGGCTCCAGTCCTAAAGCTGGACTGCGTCTTCTGGCCTCTTACAGGCAGTCCAAGCTCGTGACGCCATCCTCTATAGGTATCTGCCTCCTTTAATCTTCTTACGTCAAACTCGTTTGCAAGTTCGAGGTCGGCACCTATGAGATGCTTGTCCTCACCGGTCTCCCTGTCCTTTCTTCGGTTTCGCATGAATACAGGTATGCCCTGTTCCTCCGGGCTCTTTATAGCTTCCTCAAGCTGTTCTCGCTCCTTCTTGGAAAGCGCTCCTATCTTTCTGTCCGAGTCTATACCTGTGGTGTGGACTATAGCATCAGCATATCTCGTGCCTACTCCTTTTATCGCTGTAAGAGCGTCTCCTATTCTCTTGGTTCCTCTTATATCGGTCTTCGCGATTCTTATTATCTTCTGTATGTCTTCTTCTGACATGGATGTATCTCCTCTCTGTATAGGGATTCAGGTTTCTCCGGTCAGTGGGTCAACCGGGTTTTGTCCTTACAATGTAGATAAGCCCAACATTTAAATAGGTCCCGGAGTCTCGGTGCTTTACCTCCCATGAATCTCATGGATACCTCATAGGTGTAAGGGTATTTGGTCAGGGAGCGATCTATTCTACCGTAGTTCAACCGGGTATTCCACTAATTCTGGACATTGACATCCATGTCAGGGAGGCCTACAATATCAAAGGTTGCAGAAGCAATCTCCACGTCATCCAGGGACTCAAACTCCTCCTGGATCCTCCTGCTAAGACTGTTATGGATCACTCTTCTCTCATTGACATCCGCAACAAACCTCAGATGTAACAGGACCCAGTTGTCAGTAAGCTCCATGTACACCTTTGGATCAGTATCTTTTCCAGAGACATAATATAGGCCGCGCATCTCGGAAAGCTCATTCTCAGCTTTAGAAGACTCCTTACCGGTCTGTTCCCGTGCTATGTCAAGCATGGTCTCTCTCGCCTTCCGCCAGTCGCTGTCATATGTAATGGGGATCTTGATCTCATCCCATATAAACGAGTTGTTCTCTGTGTAGTTCTTGATCAACCCGTTTAGGACCTTGCCGTTAGGCAGGGTTACAACTCTGCCTGTTGCCTGATCGCCCTCAACCCAGCCCTGAATTTCCAGGAGGCTGGTGTAGAAGAGCCCGATGTCTATGACATCTCCAGCTATATCCTCGACCTCTATACGGTCTCCTACCTGGTATGTTCTCCTGAGAAAGAGGATTATACCGCCTACAAAGTTCTTGAGGACATCCTGCAGTGCAAAAGCAACTCCTGCACCTACAAGGCCATAGGCAACCAGAAGAGGCTGAGGATCCTTTATCCATATCCTGAACGCTATAGCCAGAAATACAGCTATATACACTATGGACATTGCCTTTCGGAAGACATACTTGGACTTCTCGTTGGATATCCTGTCCGACACCAGCTCCTCCAAGAACAGCTTGAAGACCAGATAGAGGACTGTAAGAGCAAGCACGGTATAATAGGACCTCAGAAGTCCTGAACTGGAGTAGTACGACTGCGCAAACCATAAAAGTACCGTGATACCGGTAAGTGCTAGCAGGTTAAGTATTCTTCTTAAAGCACCCATACTGGGTGTTTGGTTATCCTGGCTTAAAAATGTCGGCGGGTTCGGGAGGTATAAGGGAGGTATAACGCTGTTATATAAGCGTTGGATTTAAAACCCGGGACTACAAAATAGGGTTCATGGCCCTGACCAGTCAGGTACTGGGGATGCTAGCAGGTATAGGCTTCTCAAGAGAGATCCTGATGCAGAAGATCGTGCCTCTGGCCACATTTGTTGCGGGAATGGTGCTGTATTCTATATTTGTCTTCAGGCTGTACAAGTTCATAGCGCAGAAGGACATATTCAAGCTAGACCTTGCGGAATACGCAAGCGGTTTTGAGCTATTTAAGAACTTCTTCAAACTGATACTATACATATTAGAATACCTGCTGTTCTTCCCCGTGCTTACCATAGCCTGGTTCGTGGTGTTTGCAGGGCTTCTTGCGCTGCTGTCCTCAACTCACACTGTGGAGTCTCTCATGCTGGTATCCATAGCTGTAGTGACAACCATAAGGGTCTGCGCCTACTATAACAGCGCGCTGGCAGAGGATGTAGGTAAGACCCTTCCTCTGGCTCTTCTGGGCATAGTACTTGTAGACGGTTTCAAGGAACTTTCGGTCTCTAGAGCCATAGATATAGGTTTCAACCTTGCAGGAAAATGGGAGGTAGTGCTGTACTACCTCGGATTTGTTATAGTTCTGGAGCTGGTTCTAAGGCTGTTAACAATAATCTTCCGGGGAACCGTGGAGACAGAGGATGAAGGCGAAGGTGAAGGCGAGGACAAAGAGGGAGGAGAAAAGCCGGAGGAGAAATGAGAAATACCTGGAGCGGAAGACAAACTTTAATAGTGGGGAAATACAAAGTAGATGTTAGAAATGCCAGAACCAAAAGGAGGAGATGGGGATGACTCGCTGTTCGTAAGAGTGGAAGGATACCGGGAGATACTCCAGGACTTCGAGGCCATAAAGCAGACTCTCAGAAACATGAAGGAGGCTACAGAAGTTTTGAGACAGTTAGAAGATATAAAAGAGAAGAGTATAGGAACGTTTATGGACAATCTAAACCGACTGAACCAGAGGCTTTCTTCTGTAAACAACGAGCTCCCTAGAGTAGATAGAGAGGGCGGAAATCAGAGGAAGGAAGTTAGTAGAAAGCCGCAGAATAGAGATACGGAGGAGCTAGTGGACGAATCTATAAATGATCTCCATTCAGAGCTTAAAGGTCTGAAGAGCGAGCTTGAGAAGATAGAATAGGCTCTACATGTTTGCAAACCACTCGGAAACTTTAGCGCCGTTCTAACATACCAAGCCCCCAAAAAAGGTGTAAAAATGGCAGGAAGATATAGAGACGTTCTTCTGGTTTTGATAGCTATTATAGCAGGATTCCAGGCAGGATACATCTACCTCCAGCCTGCAACGGTTGTTGATAATTCAAGTTCAGAGAATGCAACCTTCAACCAGTCGGAGATAACTATCGAGATAAACAAGACACCCGCTCAGGCATACCACAAGATATTTGAAAACAGGAAGAACTCCGTGGTATATATTTCGGCTCTGAAGGATTCAGAAAATGGTAAGAGAAGTCTCTCAAGTGGCTCAGGATTTATCTACGACAAGGAGGGACACATAGTTACCAACAGCCATGTGGTGAACAAGGGAAGCGAGTACGAGGTCACTCTATTGAACGGAAACAGGTACAATGCGGGGGTTGTGGGAAGAGATCCCTACACGGATCTTGCAGTTCTCAAGATATATGCTGGTAGGGAGCTTGATCCTGTAAAATTAGGGAACTCTTCCAGCCTAAAGGTAGGGAACTCAGTTCTAGCTATAGGGAATCCTTTCGGCCTGAGAGGGTCAATGACTGCAGGAATAGTCTCTCAGAAGAACAGGCTTCTTCCTTCAACTGAAGGATTTTCCATACCAAATGTCATACAGACTGATGCTGCTATAAACCCAGGTAACTCCGGAGGACCTCTAATAAACCTTAAAGGAGAGGTTGTAGGAGTTAACACGGCTATAGATACCAGGGACAATACCTTCTCCGGGGTCGGTTTTGCAATCCCCTCCAGCATAATTAAGAGGGTAGTTCCCGTGCTGATAGAGAAGGGAGAATACAGACATCCATGGATAGGGGTTTCCGGAATGGATGTAACACCTCCTATAGCAGATCGGATGGGGCTGGAAGAGGCTAGAGGATTCCTTGTGGCGGAGGTAGTAGAAGGCTCGCCAGCTCACAAGGCAGGCATACAGGCAGGTAGCCAAGAGACAAATATAAGAGGTCGGGATGTCACGCTTGGCGGTGATGTAATAGTTGCTATAGGCGGGGAGCCCGTTAGAAAGATAAACGACATCCTCAACTATCTAGGTAGAGAGACAGAGGTAGGCGACACTATAACCCTTACAGTGGTAAGAGATGGGAAGAGGAAGAAGATAGATCTAAAACTGGCTGATAGACCTGCAGTAAACTAGAGAGTGTCAATAATGGAGAAAGTGGAAGGAGTAGTGGTGGTTCTATACAGAGAAGGAAGTGAAGACCCGAGATTTGCAGTTCTTAGAAGGGAAAAGAACTGGGAGGGCTGGGAGCTGGTCAAGGGAGGTATAGATCAGGGTGAGTCTGCAGAGGAGGCTGCAGCCAGAGAGGTGGAGGAGGAAACAGGCATAGAACCGGTGGAGGTCGAAGACATGGAAGAGGTTCATGAATGGGACTATAGAAGGGAGGGAGAGAACTACCATGCAGAATATCAGGCATTTCTTGCAAAAGCTCCGGAGGAATCATACATAGAAGTTGACTCCAACCATGCAGAAGAACATTCAAAGGGATTCTTTCTAAACCTTAGGGATACCAAGGGGCTCTTAACTCATGAGAACCAGAGGGCCCTGGTGGAGAAGGCTGCCAAGATCATTCAGGAGAGGGGCTGAACCACTCCAGGAGAATGTCCTGGAGCGGTATTTAAAGAGGGATGTGAATGCCAGCCACAGCCCTCAGAGCAGCCTGTACAGAGATCAACAGCCCATGTTTTTAAACCCCCTTTAAATTTCCATGGCGGTCTATAGATGGAAAAAGCCCACAGGTATTAGGAAAAAGTTAAATAACTTCACAACCAAAACCAGATTTCAATAAAAATGGAGAACAAAAGGAACGGTCTGGATAGCAAGAACATACAGGTCTCAGAGACCAGTTTTGAGCATATAGAGGACCAGGAGATAGAACTGGTCGAGAGGAAGGGAATAGGACATCCGGACTCCCTTGCAGACGGTATATCTGAAGCAGTGTCCCGGGCATTATGTAAGAGGTACATGGAGGAGTTTGGAACCATAGCCCACCACAACACGGACGAGGTGCAGATCATAGGTGGTAAGAGCAACCCCAAGTTCGGTGGAGGTAATATTGTAAAACCCATTTATGTGCTTCTGGGTGGAAGGGCGACACAGGAGTATGGATCGGATTCTATAAATGTTCACGGGATTGCACTGGATGCTGCCAAGGACTATCTCGACAGTGCTGTAAGGAACCTTGATGTGGAGGAGGAAGTTATATTAGATTCAAGAATAGGAGAGGGATCGCCAGACCTGACAGACATGTACGCCAGGAAGGAGAAAGTCCCTCTGGCCAATGACACCAGCTTTGGCATAGGTCATGCGCCTTTCTCCGAGACAGAAAAAACCGTTCTAAGGCTTGCAAGGCACCTAAACAGTAGAGAATTTGAAAAAAGCATGCCCGCTATAGGGGAGGACGTCAAGGTCATGGGATATCGGAACAAGGATAAGATAGAGCTTACAGTGGCTGCAGCATTTGTTGACCGTTTTGTAGATGATCTGGACAGCTACATATCTCTGAAGAGCCAGTTAAGAAACAGAATTCTGGACAAGGCCGTAAAATACACAGACAGGGACATAGAACTGCACATCAATACAGCTGACAGCCCTGAGGACGAGTCGGTCTACCTCACAGTTACAGGGACATCGGCAGAAATGGGTGACGATGGATCCACAGGGCGTGGAAACCGGGTTTCCGGCCTTATAACCCCGAAGAGGTCCATGTCTCTGGAAGCAAGCAGCGGAAAGAACCCTGTATCTCACATAGGCAAGATATACAACATCTTAAGCCATTACATAGCAGATCAAATAGTTGCCGAGTATGAAGAAGTGGAATCAGTTCATGTCAAGATCCTATCTCAGATAGGTAAGCCGATAGACCATCCTCAGATAGCAAGTATAGATGTTTCAACCTCTGGAAAACTTGGAAGAAGCTTGAAGAGAGACATAGAGGAGACAGCTGGTTACTGGCTCGAGAACATAAATCAGGTCATGGACAAGGTCGTGGAAGGAGAGATCACCACGTTTTAGAGTTCTGCTTATCTTAATTTCTCTGATTTCTCCATGTCTCTAAAGCTCAGATTCTTGTCCTCTCCTTTCTTGAACACTGAAGGTAGGTGTACATAGTATCCGCTGTCCATGATCTCCACTACAAGTGGTACTCTCTTAAGAAGTTGTTTCACGTCTATCTCGTATACTCCTTCCTCTATAACCCTTATTGACTGTAGGTCAAAGCTTATCTTCGTGGTGTTCTTGTGTGCTTCTTCTCCATCTTCATCCATCTGTTCCAGGAACTGATCTATCTCATCAAGTACCTCGTCTCTCTCCTCCTGTAGCTTTTCAACATCCTGCGCCTCTTCATCCTCCTGCTGGAAGAGGAAAAGGCTGGAACCGCATTCGCATCCTTCTATAAGTTCGTCAGAATCCTCCGAATATTCCCTTCCACAGTTCATGCATCTATGTGGCATCGGAGATCACCTCGGATCTGCCAGTCCGAAAAATTGTTTTAAAATACCGCATATAAGACCACAGGCCTATTCAGCCTCCTTTTCTGCTTTTGCAACTAGAGAAACTGATCCCTTGTCCTCCTTCACCTTCTCCATTACCTCGGAGTTACCCACTATCGTGAGTCCTCTCCTCCTGTCCCTTCCAAGGAACTGGTATACATTGTTTATGACCTGGTCTATAATATCTTCCGTCTCCATTGAGGAGAACTCTATCCCTGGAAAGTCGTCATCTATATTCTCCATCGCGGATTTTATAAGCTGTTTCTTCTCATCCGGTGTAAGAGGGTTCTCAAGTATCAGTATCTTTCCATCTCTTACCTCTTCCAGGACCATCTCAAGCTTGTCCTTGAACGGCTGCTTCTCCAGCCTCTCCTTACCTATGAACTCTATCGGTGTTCCATCCATCTATCTCACTTCCTTAACTCAGGTGGTTCATTATCTCCGAGTACAGTTTGTCGATGTTTTCTCCTTCCTTGGCAGATATCTCAACGACCGGATGCTGTGGGAAGGCGTCCCTTACCGCGTCAGGATCAGCATCCTCAAGATCTATCTTGTTCGCAACTATAAGTATAGGTATGTCCTTTGCCTCAAGGTTTCCAATAACCGTCACATTTACCTGGGTGTAAGGATCCTCGGTGGCATCGAAGACCACCAGGCAGGCGTCAACATCGTCAAGCCACTTTATAGCCTCAACCACGCCTTTTGTAGCTTCTTTTGCTCGGGACTTTGCCTTGTCCTCCTCCAATCCATATTTCTTGAAGTCCTTGAAGTCGACCTTTGTGGAGATTCCGGGCATGTCAAGGAGGTTCATGTTTATGGTCTTGCCGTCAGACTCGAGTACAGCGCGCTCCTTCTTCTTCACCTCTCTGGTCTCGTGAGGTACTTCAGAGACACTTCCGAGTTCTTCTCCAGTAAGGTCCAGAGAGATCTGGTTGGACAATGTGGACTTCCCAGCATTAGGAGGTCCGTATATCCCCAGGGATATCTCCTTCCTGAAACCGAAGAGCCTGTCAACGAGATCCTTGAGTATTCCGATCATTTTTGATCCTTTTTGATTCTTTCTGGTTCTTTTCGCAAATATTGTTGAAGTCTGGACTATTTTTTAGACACAGAGATATAAAAAAAGATGGGCTGTCAAGGGAGTCAAAGGTTGAGCTACATCTCCGGCGCCACAATTATTATACACATAAGTCATGGCTCCAGCCAACAAAAAATCCAGCAACATACAAGTACGTTGTAACCTACGGATAACAAACTCTATTAAACTTTTGTTAAATTATTTTAAACCCTGCCAAACCCTTGTACTAGAAAGAACCTTTTAATTTAACATGCGTAAATCAAAGGAAACCAAAGGTTATTTAAATGTTAAACTACCACCATGGCCTTGCATATCAGGGTGCTATCAAAATGGCTCCAAAATTCGCAGAAGATGTACTTGAAACAGAAATTGAAACTCAGAGTTCCAACCTGAACGAGACAATACCTTATAAACAGTACCTGAATGAAGTTAAGAAAGAGCCAAAGGTGGAAAGAGACGCCCACACAAGAGTGGATGATATGCTAGAATTCTTCGGATCCGAATACAACGAGAATAAATCTAGAAAGGAATACAAGATATTTACAGAAGACCCCTTGCACAACGGGAAGAGAGCATTCTACGGCGATAATCTCCACGGTAAAGGAGGAAAAGACGGGTGGGGTGTTGACCGTCTAGTGGACAAGATAAAATCTGGGGGAGAAAATCTTGCCTCTCATAAGAGAATACCTCTACTTCTAGGCCCAGTAGGAGCGGGCAAGACAGATATAATCAATCAACTGGCACGCTACTTTGAACACTATACCCGGCTTGAAGAGGGAAAAATGCGGACCTGGGACTGGAAGAACCTGTACGAAGATGAAAATGGCAACAGAATAATTCCGGGCCAGCATCCTGACGACGATAGGAAAGAGGCTCCAATGCACCAGTCGCCTCTTCTTCTACTTCCTAAAGAGAGAAGAGAATACGCCCTAGCTGAAGTGGAGAAAGATTTAGATCGTAGCTACGATCACTTAAGAGATGGCGGTCTAGTCCCAGAATCCAAATTCTACAAAAAACATCTGATGAGTCATTACCTAAAAAATGGAGATGTAAACAACGAGAAAGAAGCCTTACAGAAAATTCTAGATAATCACGTGGAAGTTAAGAGGTTGGTCGCGGACGAGAGTCTTGGGAAGTGCATAGGAAGGTTTGAACCTCGGAAATCAAAGAACCAGGACGCAAGCGACCTTCTGGGAGGTATTAACGATAGTAGAAGAGCCATATACGGCAAATCAGACCCAAGGAGCTTTGATTACGCAGGAGAGCTAAACAAGGCACATAGGGGAATATTTATAGGCACAGAGCTCCTAAAAGGAGATGATGAGCATCTTTACATCTTCCTAGA
>JAXINT010000181.1:12900-13115 GCA_034190605.1 Asbonarchaeaceae archaeon (SeqCode)
TGCAGAAAATAATACGCTTAAACCTAAGAACCAACCCCAGATGCCGGTTAATACAGCCATTATGAATAGCACCAACATGGACGAATGGGAGAAAAAGCAAGGAAATGAAGCGATGGAAGCTTTCAAATCCCGTATGAACCGCATAAACCTACCCTACCTAGTACAGTACGAGGAAGAGGCAAAGATATACAGGAAATTCTTGAGAAATTCCGCTA
>JAXINT010000108.1:0-12959 GCA_034190605.1 Asbonarchaeaceae archaeon (SeqCode)
CGCAGGGTTTTAAGGACGAGCAGGTCTTCTTCCTCTATCGTTCTCAGTAGAAGTATCAGGCCTGCGTATATAAGCGCAAACAGGGCCAGGTCTACAGCGAAGAACCATAGAGGAGTGAACTTGAATAGAATGTTTGTAAGACCGTATATTAGGAGTATGGATACAAGGGAGGAGAACCATATCTTAAGGACTGAGAGGCGGAAAGGCTGTCTGCCAAGTAGTTTCACAACAAAGAAAATCTCTATAAGGGCGACCACCACAAAGCTTCCGGTTGATGCTATGGCTGCGCCTAGAACACCGTAGATAGGGATCAGGAAGTAGTTGAGCGCAAGGTTGGTTAGAGCAACGATCACGGTTGTAACCAGGTTAAGCCGGGTTCTGCCCACGGCCTGATATATGTTGGATACAGGCCCTGTTATAGCGGACAGCAGGAATCCCAGGGATAGGACTCTGAGGACGTCTCCAGCAGCGAAGTATTCGCTTCCGAAAGCTATTAGTACAGTCCTTGGGAAGGCAAAGAGGATTACAAATACTGGTACAGTTACAAGGGAGCCCCACTTTACCACGGTTCTAAACGTCGAGAGCAGCTCCTCCCTCTTACCCTGCGATATAAGTCTTGAGGCGTTTGAGAGGAATATGCTGGAGAACAGGGATACTCCTACAGTAAGAGTGGCCGCAAATGGATAGGCAGACTGGTACAGGCCGACAGACTTTGCACCCATGAAGAACTGTAGCATGAAGTTGTCGACATGGCCGGTGATAACTCCAAAGACTCCTGCGGCCAGGAGAGGCCAGGAATGCTGGAAAAGCTAGGAGAAGTTGTATTCAGTGGAGGCAGAAGGGGATAGGAAATCCGGAAGGAACTTACGCGCGAAGTAGTAGCCCACAACTGCTGCAGATCCAAAGGCAAAGGCATAGCCGAAAGCAGCTCCAAGGTAGCCATAGCCAAGATAGACCAGGGCGCCGGCCACCAGGACCTTGGCAACGTTCGTGTAGATCCTTCCGGTATATACCTGATACTGCATCTCCTCAAAGGCGTTGGTTATCGAGGTGAAGATGTTTGTATAGGCTCTAAAGGGCAGAATTACAGCAACCATCTTTATGGGCAGTATCGCTCTGGGCTCATGGAAGATGTTCTTGGAGATCCAGGGAGCGGAGAGGTAAAGTAGTGCGCCAAGAATCACGGAAGACGCAGTCACTAGGGCTAGTCCAGACCTAACCGTGCCTCGCACTCTATCCATGTTATTCTTTCCCAGATAGTAGGCGACATACTTGTGGACTCCATTTGGGACTCCCATGTGGACCAGAGTGGTTATTACACCGAATACAGACATCATGACCGATATGACGCCGTAGTCAACCGGTCCAAGACCTCTTCCCACCAGGATCCGGTAGGCAAGGCCGAGAAGTTTTGAGGCGACCGTTCCAAGGAAAACTATTGATGCGCCCTTGAATATTGATTTCACTGCCCTGTCCTTGGACTCAGACATACAACCTGTTTCCCGATAAAGATATAAAAAATTGGCAAAGTAGAGAAAGAATCATCTAATGGCAAAGACAGTTGTTCTAGGGATGGACGGGCTGAGCCCGTACATAGTGGACGAGCTTATTGAAGAAGGAAAGATGCCTAACATGGAGGAACTGATAGAAAAAGGGGTCTATGGAGAGCTGAGGTCAACCATCCCTCCTGCAACAGTTCCAGCGTGGCCTGCAATGTTCTCAGGGCTCAATCCCGGGAAGTTCGGTGTGTTCAACTTCATGAACCCGCTCACCAAGCACAAGAAGGGAAACAACCTGGAGGTTATAGACTCCACCTACTGGGAGGGAGAGATGTTTTGGGACCTGATGACAGAGCAGGGTAAGAGAACAGGAGTTATCGAGGTTCCTGCAACACATCCACCAAGAGAGATAGACGGTTTCATGGTGACGGCGTTCCTGGGGCCTGAGAAGGAGACCTATCCGGAGGAACTTGAGGAAGAGATAGAGAGGAACATAGAGGACTTCGAGATAAAGGACAGCGACAAGTTCCTTAGAACTGTTAGCATGAAAAAACAAGCTGAAGACCTTATGAGGGCTAGATTCTCGCTGACACAGTACCTTACAGAGGAGAAGGACTGGGACACGTACATCTTCCTTATAAACCTTACAGACTGGGCTCTTCACCGGGCGAACAACAGGGAAGAGGTATTAGAGGTGTATCAAAAGGTCGATAGCGAGATGGAGGATCTTATAGATAGAGTGGAAGAGAACGACTGGAACCTGCTTATTGTAAGTGATCACGGAGGTCACAAGGCAGAGAAGAGGTTCTACCTCAACTCATGGCTCAGAGAGGAAGGATTTCTACACACGGAGAAAGAGTCGGGAGACGCAGAGAAGAACCTTGTCCTGAGGATGGGAGAGTTCCTGAAAAAGCTAGGGGTGCCAAGAGACCTACTGAAGACCTTGAACAGGGTTAGAAGGAAAATTACCGGTACAAAGGTGGTTGAAGGTAAAAAAGGGATAATGGAAAAACTTGACTGGGACAAGACACAGGCTTTTGCCTACATGACAGGGAACAACTTCATAGGAATCTGGATAAACTCCAGGGACAAGTTCTCAATGGGTTCAGTAGAGGATGAAGAGAAGGAAGAAGTGATAGAGGATATAATAGGAGAGCTGGAGAAAATAGAGGAGAAGTACGGAGAAGACATTATAGAAGAGGTATACCGGAGAGAAGAAGTATTTAGAGGAGAACATGTCGAGGAGCTTCCAGAGATAATAGTTAGGACAAAAGATAATGTATCAATGATCTCGGAGCTCCATCCGCTTATATTTTCGGACACCGACTCCTTCATACACCACCTAAACGGGACTATACTGGGATTTGGGCCAGATTTCGGAGAAGGCAAGAAAATAGAAGGTGCAGAGCTTATAGATATAGGTCCAACTCTTCTAACAATTAACAACTGCTGGATACCGGAGAGGGCGGACGGGAGAGTTCTGGAGGACATGTTTGAAGCGGGAAGAGCTAAGATTGAGTATCGGGACGAAAGCGGGCTGGATGTCTAAAAGGTTCAAGAGGTAATAGAGGCTAGAGAAATGGCAGAGAAGAAGAGGGTAATTATTGTAGGTTTCGATGGGATGGACAAGAGGAAGATAGAGGAGTTCGGGTGCAAGGAGCTGCAGCAGGAGCATTTTGGGAAAATTGATCTGAAGGATCTGGAGCTAAAGACACCTCTTCTCTGGTCAAAGTTTATCACAGGAAAAGAGGACACAGGGATAGACTTCATGCAGGCGCAGTCAAAGGAGAATGCCCAGAAATGGGATAGAAGGATCGCAAGGTTTCTGGAGAAGTTCGGGAGAAAAGGATTCTATCTGAGGAGGTTTATAGGAGCTCAGATATTTGGATCTACAGATATAACTCCGGACAGGAGGTTCATGAAGGTTAAAAGCTTTTTTGAACAGGTTGAAGATTCGAAGGCAATCCAGATTCCCGGTTACAGCGAATACACCGCACTGAAGAAGACAAGAATAGGTCTGGCTCTGGGAGAGGACGCCGCATACAGCAAGGAGACTATAAGGAGAGATATCGAGATGGAGTACAGGACCAGGGTCAGAGAGTTCTTCAGAGCGCTTGATAAGGATTACAGGCTGGTCATGGTTCATCTCCACAAGCCAGACTTCTACGGCCACATGTTCCCAACCGACTCGATTGAGGACAGCATGGAGATCGCTGAGATGTACAAGGAGATGGACAACCTGGCCGGCAAGGTAAGAGATATTGCAGGAGAGAATGACTTGGTTGTATTTCTTTCGGACCACGGCATGGAGGAAGGAGCTCACTCTCCCTATGCCTTCTACTCTACAAACAAGGACCTAGGGCTAAAATCGCCCGAGATCGTGGACTTCCATCCTAAGATACTGGAGTTTCTTGGAGAAAAATGAAACGACCTAGTGGTTCAAAGAGATTATTTACGGTTTCTAACAAAAATTTTCGGATGTCAAAATTAGACAGGGAAAGATCCGTTGGATCATAGACAAGTGTGAGAAATGTGAGAAAGGCTGTGCGAGTACGGAATAGGATACCAAAACCTTCCGTCGATCGGAGCCCAGGTACACTTCCCAACTCCACACTATTTAGAGAGGTAGAAATACGACTCTATCCTCCAGTTCTTCGCCGTCATAGAGCAGATGTATCTTTTCAACCTGCCTGATTATATCTCCAATATCAAGAGGTCTCGCTAGAAAGATTATTCCTGCATGATCTTTTCCTTCCTGGTCTAGAACCAAGAAATCTGCATCTCGGCTTATTATCACTCGATCTTGCCTTTTCGCATATTTTAGAATCTCCCTATCTGGAGAGCCCTTTTTGCCAATATCCTGAACTATCTCTATATCAATCCCTTTCTTCTTAAGAGATTCCACCGATGGACGGTCTATATGCTCATCTGCAAGAAATTTAGGATCTGACATTCAAGCCGCCTCTTTATGCCTTTTAACCAACTCCTCATGCTTCCTTATCTCCGACTTTATCTCATCTCTATGACTCTCATAATATGCGAGAGCCTGGAAAACTTCTCCAACCGATACCTCAAACACCTCAGCTATTTCCGCAGGAGAATAATCCAATATCTCATACTTTTCAACAATATCCATAACTCTAACTCTAGTCCCTTCTATTCTAGCAGATCCTCCCATAACCTCCGGATTCTTCACAACTTTGAATTTCTCCTTAACAGCTGGTGACATACATTGAAGAGGATATTTAATGTTTAAAAATGTTCGCCGCTATGTCGGAAAGAATTTCTTTAACTCTTTTGGGCGAGAAGTCCCCTTCCTCACGAACGAATGTTAGTTAGGTAGGGGATGAATCGCCAGATTTATAAGCTCTACTACCCAAATTTTTGTTGTAGGCAGGGGCACGGCCGAAGTCACGCCTGTGGACACTGGAAACCTCTGTGGGATGAATGGTTTCGTCTTGCAAGTTCCGTGGTTGACGCACCATTCCCCTTTGAGGGAATGAGTGCTTGAACAGCATTCTTGCAGAATGCTGTGTGAAGCAGGAACCTCGACCCATTTTAGGGAAAGTTTCCAGATAAGCCTGCCCAGACTGAGACGTGTGACGGCAGTAGGTAGTGAAGACCTGAACTCTGGAAGCCCCTTCCAATCTCTGATTGGTAGTGGGAGGAAGTCACAATCTACAGGGAGGACCCAATCAAGCTATGGAAAGAAAACAGGCCCAAACTCCACAGCCAAAAACCCGGTATTGAAAAAGATAACCACCCGGAAAATAACAGAGTTTGAACTAATATAGTCTCAACTAACAAAGTTTGAACTCAGTTAAGTTTCAAGTTAAGTTTCAAAGAGGGAGAAAAGATGAGAACAGTAGTCTACGGGCTGGACGGGGCAGACCTGGAGCTTGTGGAGAGGTGGGAGGAAGAGCTACCAAACTTCCAGAAGCTCAGAGAAGAAGGATTTATAGGAGAGTTAGGCAGCACAAAGCCACCTATAACAATGCCTGCCTGGATGTGCATGTTTTCAGGCAGAGGTCCAGAGGAGTTTGGCGCCTATGACTTCCACTTCCTGGACTTTGAGGACTACAGCTTCAGAGTTGTGGACTCAAGCTTCTTCAGAGGAAAGAGCCTGATAGACTCTAAAGAGAAGAGGACTATAAGCTACAGGGTCCCCGGCACGACTCCGGGCTACAGAATAAACGGAGACATGGTCACAGGGTTCGTAAAGGGGGAGAAGCCCGAAATTTTTCCCAGGGAGCTGGAAGATGAACTAAGAAAGAACGTGGATTTCGATGTGAGGCCCATAGAGGGGGATGAAGAGACAAAAAAGGAGAATTCAGTCCACAACTTCAAGCAGAACAACAGGGCCTTCCGATGGATGCTTGAGAACAGGGAGTTCGAGCGGGTGTTCTCCGTGTTCAGGCTTATCGATACCTGGATGCACAATGTTAAAAGGGAGGAAGAGATGTTTGAAGCATATAAGGAGGCGGATAGAGCTCTGGGAGAAATAATAGAGATGTGTGAGGAGAGAGGTTGGAACCTGATAGTCGTGTCAGACCATGGATCAGGCAACACCAACAGAAAGCTTTACCTCAACGCATGGCTGAGAGAAAAGGGATATACAGAGTACATAGAGCAGGAAGAGAAGGTTTCGCGCAGGTTGATGTATCATTTGGTTGAGAAAGCCATGGAACTAGGATTAAAACCCGTTCTAAAGGCAGGAGCAAGGGTCTGGAGGGCGGTTACAGGGAGAAATCCAAAACCTCATAAGAGCGGAACTATGGAGAAGATAGACTGGGAGAACACTGAAGCCTTCTCATACCTGTCAGCAGTATCAAACTACGGAGCTGTGTGGATACACGACAGAGAGAGGTTCCCAAACGGTACTGTAGAGGATCGTGAGGAAAAGACAGGGGAAATAAAGAGGGAGCTGGAGAAAGAGGACTATATAAGCAATGTCTATACAAATCAGGAGCTTTATCAAGACGGAGAAATGCCTGATCTAGTGGTAGAAGCAGAAAGCGATGTGGTTGTAGGTCCAGAGATATATACGAACAAGTTCCATAACACCAGAGCAGTTGCCCACAACTTCAACGGATTAATTGCAGGTCTGGGGCCTGGTTTGAGAGAGGGAAAGAAGGTTAAAGCTGAGATAATAGACTTGGCTTCAACAATAGAAGCTATAGAAGGGAAGGTAGAAGTTAAGGACGGCAGACCGTTAATAGAGGTTCTGAAAGATCAAGAAGTTATCATTGAGGAAGAAATGGAAGTTTGAACCTCAGAGCCTCAGCATTATCTAGGATTTTTTCTTTCCGCTGTATCTGAACACAAATACCGCAGGGTACTTCTGGAGTCCGTTTTTGGTAGGTACTTTACGTCTTACAATCTTCACCGGTCTGAAACCTGCGTTCTGGAACCAGGAGAGCTTTTTCTGGTTTAGAGGATGCATGAAGTCGGGCTGCGTGTACTCCCAGGAGTCAACAACCACCCATACCGGTCTATCATAAGACTGCACCTTTTTGAGGAAGTAGGACCGGTTCCAGTTGGTACTGGGGTTTACAAGGTTGCCCTCAATACCGCCGTCTCCCTTGTAGTTGCGGCCGGAGAAAAACCTTATCTGGCGCTTTGCACCAGCTATAACTATATCGTTCTCCCCCATGTTCTTCTTCAGGAACCTTCCTGCCTCTCCGTAGCCGGTGTAGGAGTGGGCCTTGCTCTCAATTATCTGGGCGCCCGCAGGATAGATCATGGCAGTTATTGCAAGCCCTGCTACAAGAACCTCCCACCTAACCTTTCCGAATATAGCAGGAACTCCTACCATGGCTACCAGAATTAGTGTTGGTATCGCAGGGAGGATGTATCTCGGAGACTTGTTTCCAAAGGTGGAGAAGAAACCAAACCACGCAAGAGCTATGAGATACAGGCCGAGCCAGTATTTCTCACCGTCCATATAGCGCCTTATAGATACATAGAGGCCTGGTATGAGGAGTAGAACGCCTACCAAGGAGATCATTGAAGGTATCTGCTTGAAAAAGAAGAAGTGGAAAGGCAGGCTGAGTCCGCCAGAACTGCTTCCTCCGGGCTTGGTTACATCGGTAGGCTGTCTTGCGCTTAAGGTGCCGGTAATAGAATAGTTGAACAGCATGAAGAGTAGTCCTCCTCCAATAACTATGGCGGCAAGTATCTGGAAGTCCTTTCTCTTTAGGAGTTCAAGCAGTTCGGTCCGGTAGGCCAAGAGGTAATACAGGCCTACAGCAAAGAATGCAAGCATTCCTACCAGTTTAGTTGTTATTACAGCGATCATTGAGAGGCCAAGACCTATAGCCCAGGACCTCTTTCTCGTGCGCTCGTACTTTACAAGACACAGCATCAGCAGGGCTACGGCAGAAGTTATGTTTGCGTCGAGCAGGGGTCTCGTGGACTGGAACCAGAATATAGGTACAAAAGCCATTACAAGGGCTGCAGCTATCCCTGTCTCCCTGTTAGCCAGTTCTCTACCCAGGAAGTACATAGAAGTTATTCCTACAAGGCTGTAAAGCATGGAGGCTAGTTTTCCAGCCAGGAACAGAGGGAAGAAAAAGCTGAAGAGCTTTATTATCGTCAGGAAAAGAATAAAGCCCTGGTAGGCTACCTCTGTAAGTGTGTGGGCGTGTAGATAGTGCCTGACCATGTATAGGTGGTTAGCTGTGTCAGGCCACATGCTATCAACCCCTAGATTGATAAGTCTGAAGTAAAGGGCTACAGCAAGTATAGCTAGAAATCCGAGGTTGTAAGGGTCTTTGAAGAAATCAATAAGCCAGTCAGGCGTCTCAAGCTCAATCTGGTATTTCTCGGAGCCATTACCCTTTTCTCCTTCCTTGTCAGTTTCAGGCTTCTCCTCGGACATGGCTAAGAGAATTATTAATTTAAACCTTTTTAAAACAAATCAGGGTAGGATGGGAGATACAGAGACAGGAGGTCTGCTGAAGAACCTTGCAGCCGTGGTCTTTGGCCTGTTTCTGGCGTTCCTGGTGCTTGAGATGGCGCTAGGATTCGGCCTTATACCTGGATACTATCCTACACACAAGTTCTGTGGAGGGGAAAGAGTCAGAGGCGCATTCCATCCTGTGTACGGCTGGACGGAAAGGCCGGGATCGAAGTATCTGGAGAAGAAGAGTCCTGTAAGGCCTTACGTGCTCCATACATACAACAAGAAAGGTTTTAGAGACACGTACGATAGCGGGAGGGAGCAGAGAGTTCTGGTTCTGGGAGATTCTTTCACCAGAGGATCGCTTGCAGATGATAACTCTACCTATCCTTTCCTTCTAGATAGGTGGGCTCCGAACACCTCATTCGAGAACTACGGAATAGGAGGATACGGAACCAATCAGGAATATCTTCTGTATCGAGATCTGGTGGAAAAGAAGGACCACAGCCTAGTGATTCTCGGATACCACCTGGGCAACGATCCTATAGACAACACGAAAGATAGCGCCAGGAGACCGAAGATAGAGCTGGTGAACGGCAGTTTGAAGCTTGTGAAGAAGCCTAGCAGGCTGTCGCTTCTGGGGGTTATGACCGCGCCAGGGATCTCCAAGGTAAACGGCCTGCTCAGGACACATACAAGGAGCTTTGGCTTCATAAAGAAGCAGGCGCTAGGGCTAATTAGGAGTCAGGAGCCTAACAGGACAGCGCCTAGAGGAGAAGAGCTGGAGAAACAGCTCAAGCTTACAGAGGAGCTGTTGAGGGAGATAGGGAGACTGGCGGAGGAGAACGGAGCGGAGCTTTTGATAGTTACTATCCCTGAGAGGACCGAGATAAACCCTGAAAATCCGCACAGATTCCTATACAAGCATGGCAATCCTTTCTGGGATGCGCAGAGGAGGATGATAGAGAACTTGAGCAAGGAAGAGGAAGGAATCTCTCATCTGGAGTTGGAAGAAGATCTAAAAAATGCTTTTGAGGAGGGAAAACAGGTTTACGGAAAGGTTAATCAGCACATGACTCCTATAGGGTATAAGACAGTTGCAGAGACCATCTACAACAGGTTGGTTAGAGACGGTTACCTGGAGAATAATAGAGACGTGGACTTCTCGGACTATCCTAAAGAACCTATTACCGAATGTCCTGGCTGAACGGCTTTAGACATCTTTTCTCAATCACAACCTTTCTGCGTGAAAATATGAGGGGTTCAAAAAAGCAAGGGCTAAAGAATTAGGTATGGACCTAGAGGAGAGGTTCGAGAAGGCGCAGAAAGTCGCGGAGGATGTAGCAGAAGAGGTCCTGGAAGATGCTGAGGTCGTGTGCGTGATCCAGTTAGGTAGCTCACTGAGGAAGGAGGACTTCACAGAGATAAGTGATGTTGATCTCCTGGCGGTTACAGAGAAAGAGGTAGAGGAAAAATGGGATCACCGCTATCTAGAGGGTTTGGATGTTTCAGTGTTCAGAGAAAGCAGAGAGAAATTTCTGGAAGAAATTGAGGAGGGAAATCCTTTTGAAATAATTGCCTGGAAGTTTGGAGAGGTTCTTGGAGGCAAGGATATCAGAAGAGAGCGCAGTCCGGATATAGAAGTGGGAGAGGAGACAGTTGAGAGCTGGATGCATAGCGCCCTCTTCCACCTTCAGGAGATGATTGCATTCCCGTCTCACGGAATAGAGTTCCGGAACCACGCATACCATGCATACAGAGAGGCTGCAAGGAGCCTTATAGTTATAGAAGAAGGGAGGATAGTAGAGGGAGACATTGAGGTTAGAAACGAGCTGGAGAATATTGGGGGAGATGAATCAAAGGATTTCTGGAGACTGAGGAACCAGAGAGATACAGCTCCCGAAGGAGAAGGATGTATAAGGCTGTCCGAGCTTAAGGATAGTCCTAGGTACAGAACACTGGAGTTAGTGGAGAATGCTGTAGAGGAGGTCTGTAGCAGACTCGGCCTAAAGCTCCTGACACTGGAGGAGGCTGAGATGGAGATGGAGAAGAGAGGTAGGGAGCTTTGCGCAGGAATACATTACGACTTCAGGACCAGGAAGATTCTTCTGTCGGGAAAGAAGGAAGGGGAGATGGAGATGTTTGTCTGGGACATGGAAAACAGGGAGTTCAGTAAGTATCGGTGATATAACAGCGTTATAAAACAGATTTGGCATATCGCGAATTTTAGCACATCAAAGCTAACAGAACATTAACTCTGTTAGGATGGGTTTCACAGAGGCATTATCTGGATGAATGTTGGTTCAAAACATATGAACAGTCCAGGAGGTCCTAGTTCTGTAGCTTTAAAATAATTGGAGCGCAAAGATGAATGTAAAGATGGTAAAACTACTTGTGGCAGGATGGGATGGAGCAACCTTCCCTCACCTGGAGAGGATAAAGCCCGAGTTGTGGGATAGTATGAACAACAAGGGGAGACTATTTCCTGAACAGGTCTACCGAGGCATTCCTATAGACTCCGGAACCGCATGGACCACTATCACTACAGGGCTGGAGGTTGAGAAGCACGGTTTTCTGTCGATAAACAACGTGGTTAGAAGTAAGAGACTTCTAAAGTGGACAAAAAATATATCAAAGCTACTGCCACCGGGAAAGATGCGCACTTACCTATATTATGGTCTTAACAAGGCTTTAAACCTCAAAAACAGGACTCCAAGAAGTCAGGATGTGGGGTGGAAGAGACTTTGGGACTACATAGAGGACAGGACGCTTACACTTGGAGTGCCGCTTACATATCCCTCCTGGAAGCATAATGGGGTCATGATGTCCGGGATTCCTGCACCTCTAAAAGGGTCAATGCCCACATCCTATCCAGAGAAATATGAGAAATACAGGCAAAAATACAGCGCATACTACTACCTGGATGGCAAAAAGACACCTCTGGAAGGCGAGGATCAGCCCAACCTTGATGAATACGTGGAAAGCGTCTACAGATGTAACCAAAATGCCTTCCATGCGGTTGAGGAACTTGCTGGAGAGGAGGAATTCGAACTAATCTTTGCGGTTTTCCCTCTTATAGATGACCTACTGCATGTCATGGACGAGGAAGAGGACTGGGAGGAGATAGAGAAAGCCTACAGGAAGCTCGACAGAATGACCAGAGAACTTATAGATAAAATAGAGCCTGACAACACGCTTATAGTCTCGGACCATGGGATGATGCCTGCAGAGAAGAGCCTAAACCCTAACAAGTATCCCGGCCTCAAGATGGATCACGACCCCATGAACGGTGTGTGGGCATCAGACCATGACTTTGATCTCAAGGAACAGAAGGACGTGACACCGGCGATACTTGAGCTTTTTGGAAAGAAATTCAGTCCAGAGAGGATGGAGATAGAGGTACGGGGTGAAGAAATGGAAGAGGTCTCGGTCTAGAAAGAACCACAATGTTTTAAGCTCCAGCACCTCATTCAATACCTATGGCATCATCGCAAAGGCGGGCGCTCCTAAGAAACGTTAAGAGAAAGAAACTGACGGAAAAAGCAAGGAAGAGTATAGAAAGAGCTCGGAAGCAAGAAAGCAGGCCTATTGATTACCTCTTATGATAGGTAGTGTTATACCGAACTCCGGAGACCAATTCTGGCCACTAAAATATAACACCGTTATAAACTGCGGGGCTTTTTCCAAATCTTTCTTTAGATGTTAAAAAGGCAGGTGCTTAAAAAGAACAGAATTCCTGTCTTCTACATGTCAGACAATCTGATGCTGGTGATAGTGCTGGTTCTGCTGTCCGGCCTGGTCTTCTCAACATGGATATTTCAGGGAGGAGGCCCTGTAGCTGCGTTCTCCTCCGATACTGGTCTGCCTGACGGAGAGTTCCGAGTGGCAAAGGTAATAGACGGGGACACCGTGATAGTGGAGGGAGGAAGAGAGGTAAGACTGGAGGGAATAGACACTGACGAGAGAGAACATCCCTGCTACAAGCCTGCGAAGCGGAAACTGGAGGAGCTTGTCCTGGGAAAGGAGGTAAGGCTGGAAAGTACGGGAAGGTCAAAAGGAAAATACGACAGGTTTCTGAGATACCTGTTTATGAACGGTACCAACATCAATGTAGAGATGGTCAGGGAAGGAATGGCTGTTGCACGGCCATCCGAAGACAAGTACAGGGAAAAGATCGTAAAAGCGGAGAAGGAGGCTATGGAGGAAGAGAAAGGCTGTAAATGGCAGGTATCAGACTGGACAGGTAACAAAGACGCAACTGTAGACAGCGCTGTTAATAGGGAAAAAGGAACAATAGATGCCTGTAACGCGGACAATTTTCTAGGGAGGGATGTTGAATTAAGAGGGAGAGTCGTGGATTCATACAGTTCAGAAAGCGCAGTGTACCTTAACTTTGGGCGAGAATACCCTAACCAGTGTTTCAATGCAGTCATCTGGAGCGAATCTTTCCACAGGTTTCCTGAAAACCCTGCGGAGAGGTATCTTGGACGTAAAGTGGCTGTAGAGGGCGAGGTGGAGAGATACAACGGAACCTATGAGATGGTCTTGGAGGATCAGTC
>JAXINT010000097.1:0-7378 GCA_034190605.1 Asbonarchaeaceae archaeon (SeqCode)
GTCGAGTACACCCACGGAGTTACCACGAATAGCGCAAGTACAAGGTAGAGGAATGGTCCGATGAAAGGTATAAATCCTAATAGCGCTGTAATGCCAAGACCTACAAAAAGCACGAATACTCCCACCATGCCTTTAAAGCTGCCATAGGTGAACAGGCCAAGTACTGCCGCTAAAAGGCTATTCCACGCAAAAATTGAAAACTTTCCCATTGGTGTGCCTCCTTTTTGATGTTGTTCAACCGGAAAAGCAGGTGAGCTATTTTTATAAATATGTGGTGAAGGTTTAGTGAACATTGAGTTTCTAATTACCTCTCAAGGGCGAGATTTGAACTCTTATCTCCTAATATGGTTCGGAAACCAGTATAAATCGATAAAACTCGCTAAATTATTTATATGTGGAATATTTTTCCTTTTAAAAAATCTAAGTACAACCTCAAAAATATCTATAGCTCTTTAGACTGCCTTTTAAAGTTCTTAAATGAAAATGGAAACATTAACACTTTTTTAGCCCTATGGAAAGATGTACATTTTTAAACCTTGGACTCTCTAAAAGAGCCCAGTAAAAGAGGTATCAATACATGGGAGAAATCCGTGTACGGCTGCCGGATGGTTCAGAGATAGAGGTTGAAGAAGGCGCAACAGTCGAAGATGTTGCCTACGAGATAGGAGAGGGACTTGGAGACGACTGTGCGGCTGGAAAGATCGATGGAGAGCTAGTTGCAAAGGAGGAAAGAGTTGAGGACGGCGCTGAGATCGAGATAGTTACTCCTGGTTCGGACGAGTATATCAATGTCTTGAGACACTCTGCAGCACATGTTCTGGCGCAGGCTGTTAAGAGAATCTACCCTGACGTTAATATTGGGATGGGCCCTTGGACTGATGAAGGATTCTACTACGACTTTGACAACCTGGATATAAGCGAAGAGGACTTTGAGAGGATAGAGGCAGAGATGCAGAAGATCATAGACCAGGACCTGGAGATCGAGAGAAAGGAGCCTGACTCAGAGGAAGAAGCCGAAGAGATACTGGAAGGAGAGCCATACAAGCAGGAGCTTCTGGAGGATTTCAGGAAGGAAGGAAAGAACATAAGCTTCTACAGACAGGGAGAGTTCATAGACCTGTGCAAGGGTCCGCATCTGGATTCAACAGGAGAAATAGATGCGTTTAAATTGATGAGTGTTGCAGCTGCATACTGGAAGGGCGAGGAGGAAAACAAGATGCTTACAAGGGTATACGCAACTGCTTTCCCTAAGGAATCGCAGCTTGAAGAATTTATTGAGAGGAGGAAAGAGGCAGAAAAGAGAGACCACAGGAAGATAGGCAAGCAGATGAACCTGTTTTCGATACAGCAGAGTACTGGCAGAGGTCTTCCACTGTACCATCCAAACGGGAAGATAGTTCTAAACGAGCTGAGAGAGTTCATGCAAGGTCTGAACCGGGATAGAGGCTGTAGACCTGTAGAAACACCCCACCTGTTCAGGACAGATCTGTGGAAGGACTCGGGCCATTATGACAACTATCAGGATGACATGTTCCTCTTTGAAGTAGGTGACGATGAATACGGTCTTAAGCCTATGAACTGCCCAGCTCACGCAAGGATATTCAAGAGCCAGGCCTGGAGCTACAGGGATCTACCTGTAAGATACACAGAGCAGGGTAAAGTATATAGGAAGGAGCAGCACGGGGAGCTTTCAGGGCTTTCAAGAGTGTGGGCGTTTACTATAGACGATGGACACCTATTTGTAAGGCCCGACCAGATAGAGGAAGAGGTCAGCGAGATACTGGACCTGGTCTTTGAGGTCCTAGAGACCTTTGATCTGGAGTACAAGATATTCCTGGCGACACGACCCGATAAGAGCGTTGGCTCGGACGAGATATGGGAGAAAGCCGAGTCCCAGCTCAAGAAAGTGTTAGAAAGTAGAGATCTGGACTACGAGCTGGAAGACGGAGATGGAGCATTCTACGGTCCAAAAATAGATTTTGCGTTCGAAGACGCGCTTGGGAGAGAGTGGGACGGACCAACTGTACAGCTCGACTTCAACATGCCAGAGAGGTTTGACCTCACATACAAGGGAGAAGACAACAACGAACATAGACCGGTCATGATACACAGGGCGCTCTACGGCAGCTATGCGAGGTTCTTCATGACATTGATAGAGCACTTCGCAGGAAACTTCCCTCTATGGCTTGCTCCAGAACAGGTCAGGATACTTCCAATATCGGGCGATCAGCTCGGATATGCCCGAGAAATCAAGGAAGAGCTTTCAGAATTCAGAGTAGAAGTTGAAGACCGTAGCTGGACTCTTGGAAAGAAGATACAGACAGCGCACGATGACAGAGTTCCCTACATGGTGATAGTGGGAGATAAGGAGAAGGAGGAGGGAAGTATATCGGTCAGGGATCGGGAGGAGCGTGAGGAGAAAGGCATAAACCTAGAAGAGTTCAAGGAACATCTGGAAAGGCAGGTTGAGCAGAAAACGGTGGAGCCAGACTTTTTATCTTAGTCATTTTTACGGTTCCAGTCCTTTGTATTCTCCAACTTACTGTACTTGGTAATTTTAACCTCTCCTTCAAAACTAGAGTTCTCTTCCCATTCCTCTTTCAGAGCTACTACTGCCTGCTCTACTCCTGGAAGATCATATATTTCATCATCTACAGCTATAACTTTAGATTGGACATCAACAGCCATATTGTAGCCTCCTTCCTTAAAGCGGTACAACATATCCGAGCCGGTCTCATCAACCAAGAAGTAATCCGGTACAAACCTCTCGTTATCAGCGTATTTAACCGGAAAATAGCAGACTTCTATAGCTTCTTCAAATTCATCTATCTCATCCGTATCGACAGAATTAGCAGCTTCTTCACGAGACACAATAAAAGAGTCTAGAAAGCAGTATTTGTTGAGATAGGGCAAAAGATCTTCTTCGAGAAGCTTTTTGTCAGCGGCCAGTTTATTCTCAAGGGCTCCACTACTTAAGCCAACTCTGGGAGGAACAGCATCATCTAGCTCATCCCACTCCTCTGCAAATTCTTTAACTTCTTCTTCGATAGTGTGGTCGTTTACCAGTATATCTCCTATTACATAGTCTATGGCGGTAGCAAATTTACAGCTCTCTACATCGTGGTCTGCCTCTTCGTCTAAAACAAAATAATGGTAGAATGCATAGGGGCCTCCAGGAGCACCTAATACCTGCCATGGGAGCTCGTAGTCGCCTAGCGCTTCGGGAGATGTAGATTCAGGTTTTCTTTCTTCTACTTCCTCTCTCCAGTTCTCAATCCTGTAGTTTTCAGGAAGACTAGACTCCAACCTGTCAAGGAGATTGTCTTCAAGTTTCTCTGCTGTCCTCTCCTGTTGCTTCTCAATCTCTTTTCTCCTTTGGATCTGCTCATGGATATTTCTTAAAATCTTTGGAGTATTCTCCAATCCATTCTCCAATACTGCCTCTAAAAATTCATCAAGTTCCTGCGCCATCGACTTCATACACTACTATTTTTGCTATCCTCCCTTTTAAGTGTTGTATATCAATATGTTTGGTAGACATCCGGCAAAGACCTAAAAAATACCCTTTTGTACGGAGAAAAACATTTAGATTATGCGTCCTCAAGGATTTGTCTTAAATCTTCTTCATATCCACTGCGGACAAATCCCAGAGCTCTCACATAAACCCTCTCTAATATATTTACTGCTGATTGAGCTGTCTCCTCTAACTTTTCTTCTTCAAGCTCACCTACCTCTGTCTCAAATCTAATGTCCTCAGATAAGAACTCCCAATAACCTTTACCATGCCTCTGATCCTCCCATTCATAGCCGAATTTACGGTCTCCTCTCCTCGAAGCTAAACGTTCCACTACACGATTAATATATAGATTGCCCCTTACATGACCTTCTTTGATATTAACTAACACGTCTATTTCCCCAGGCGCTTCTTTGTGTTCATACATTCTACATACTACCGAGTCAGGAAAATTATCTTCTAAAGTCTCTTCGTCTTCCGTGAACCGGAGTTCTCTATGCTCTTCAAACGGCTTATAGATCAGGTCTACATTTATGCCACGAGTAATGTATTTTGAGTCAGATTCTGGAGGCATATTTCATCACAGTTGATAACGCATTACCAATTCTTAAATATGTTTTTGTTTGCCTGGTACAGACTCACTTAACCCCTCCATTCTGTTTACAAATGTATATATTTCGTAGAATACATCTTACATACATTTCATAATCAGGGCAGAATAACCAACAGATTTAAATAGGTTTTTGTTAAAGTTGTCCCTTAGCTATGGCAGAGAATATTCCGGTGTCTGTAGAAGACGATCAAGGAGGAGAGGCCGAAGATGAAAGCGTGTTAGATCAGCTTCTGGCAGGTGAAAAGGATAGAGAAGTAAATATATACCCTTTCATTGACAGGCTAGAGGAACAATACGATAAAGAATTTACTGACAAAGTAGAAGAAAACTATGCTGAACAACTTGAAGGCCTATTTAGAAAGTCTAAGGATGTCGTAGGACTTGCTAAAAATCTACTTAAAGAATACCAGCTAGAAGAGTTTAGAGAAGCTGTAATGGAGGTAAGAAAGGAATATCAAAAACATTGTAAAGAGTGGCTTGAAGTAGTAGACCGGCACAGGGAAAACCAAGGTGAAGTTGTAAGAACAACGGACCTGATTGACCTAGAAGATGAAAGAATAATGAAAGGAACTGAAGAAAATCCTGGTGTTGAAGAATATGTAGACGATATGTACATACAACCACTTGAAACGGAAGAAGATAGAGAGATCTTCAGAAGAGAAATAAATGGAGACTATACGGCACTGGAAAATGAAGACTACATGACGCTGGAGGATGCCATTAAAGAAGACAGCCTTCTAGCCTTTTACCGAGCATCAGAGTTATATGTGGTGGATGGAATGGAAGACTCTGAAAAGCTAAGAAAACAGATAGATGTAAAGCACAAGATCCTCAATTATCTCAGGGAGGAACATAGTGACAAGTTCAAGAAGGGCACACAAAGAATGAAAGGAGACCCGCGGCCGACACATACTAGACATAGAAGGCGAGGATGAGTCCTATGCATCACCCGTGGTACGACCACGATAGAGGAGAGGTAGAATTAGATAGTTTCTACAGCGATCTTGAGGAAGAATGTGGTAAAGAATTCCGTATTAATGTCGAAGAATTCTATGGAGAGACTATAAGAGAGATTCTAGAGGAAAAAGATAGTATTGCAGGCCTGGCCCAGGGTATAACAGAGAGGCATGGCCGAGAGAATCACGATAAAATCTTCCAGATGTTTAAGGAAGACTACATAGAGACAGTAGAAAAATGGGACAGTCTAGGAATATCTAAAGAAGAGTCAAAAAAGGGTGAAACAACCTTAAAAAACAGGATGGAACAGATAGAGGAATACATAGATCTACCCGACCTACTCAGCAGTTATGAATTCCGAAAAGAGCTTCTGGAAGATCTAAAGATAGACAGTACATTCACCGGCTACAAGGATAAATTTAATAAGGCCATAGACCAATTTATGGCAGAAAACCCTAATATAGACACCTATGAAGACTTCGAAAAGACAAACCGCATAAGGTACCAGCTCAGAGATTTTGTGCTCAACTCATTCAAGGCACCCTCCACAACTGCAGTAAGATTCTGACTGTTACTTCCACTTTATAGAACAACCCTGTGAAGGAAGGAAATCCTTTTCTATCTCTTCTCCTTTGAGAACCTTCTCTATTACTCTTCACAGCATATTTTATTAAAATATGGGTTCAAAAAATTTGTTGGAAAATGAAAGTGCTTGCAGCGGCTGACTTCCACGGAGAGGAAGACCTGATAGAGAATGTAGTAGAGGAGGCTAACAACGGAGGGTACGATCTATTCATTGCTCCAGGAGATTTCGTGACAGAGAAGGACTACAAGGATCTGATGAGTCCCGTGGAGATCCCAAAGCTTGCCTGCACAGGTAACTGGGACTTCAACTTTACTCCCCCAAGCAACGACCAGTTCGACCATCTCTTCAACTACATGAAGATAGATTTCGAGGGCTACAAGATAGCCATTCTGGGAGCAATGTTTCCAGAGGACTTCATCCGAGATATAACGGACTGGGTTGGAGAACACGACAGAAACAAGCTCATGGTAATGTCTCATTACCCTCCGCATAGAGTGGCGGACGCAACAGTATCAGGAAACAGGGCCGGCATGAAAGGCTTTAGAAAGCTTATAATGCGTCTCAAACCTGCAGCATGGTTCTGCGGCCATGTACATGAATGTTTTGGACAGTACAGCCTTATGAATACTGAAGTTTTTAACTGCGCTGTAGTGGAATCTCAGAAATGCTTCTCTCTTGAACTTGGAGAAGACGGAGTCGAAAAGGCAGAGGAGATTGATCTTTCATGAAGATAAAAAAGAAGGATTCGGAGGAATTTAGGCCGGATGAGACTTCTGTAGTGCGTGAATACATCCTGGACGATTCAGATCTATCTGTTGAAGTGGTGGACATAGATGGGACGCATGAAGTTGATCCTGATTCGGAAGAAACGGTATACTATACTTTAGAGGGAGAAGGCCACATACATCTATCTAACCGGATAATCGAGATGGAGAAAGGAGATCTAGTGCATTTAAATCGGCAGAAACATACTTTGGAAGGCGATCTAACTGTTCTAAAGGTCAAAAGGAGCGGCTAGTAGTTCTAGATATTATCCACTACCTTCTGCTTTATCTTGGTTGAGGAAATCTCCCTGTCAGGAATGGAGGAGATTCTCACCACCTTGACCTCAAAGCCGTGTTCCATTAAGTCTTCCTCCAGTTCCTCAGGATCAAAGCTCTGATCATAGCCCAGAGTCACTATATCTGGATCCACCTTCTCCATTGTCTTGTATATGTGTTCTCCAGGCTCCTCAAACCCTAGAAATGCATGGTCAACACATTCAAGAGCTTCTACCACCCTCAGCCTATCTTCCTCTTCCATCGCCGGATTCTTGTCTATAAGGCAGTCCCGTGAGAGAACTACATAAAGCCTGTCTCCAAGTTCTCTAGAACTTTCCAGGTAATGGACGTGTCCTGGATGCAGCAGGTCAAACACGCCGTTTGCCAGCACCTTTACATCGCCAGTTTCCTCAGAACTTTCAGAGTGCATAGAGTTTAAAAAGTACCTAATCCATAAAAATATTGGTCTCACAGCTGGATTTAGGACATTCATTCGGGCCGGTAGTTCAGCCTGGCAGAACGCTTCCTTGGCAGGCTGGTTACGCTCAGCCAGCGCAACGACCACCTCGGGTGGTAGCCGCCTGCGGCGGAATCAGCACCAGATTGGAAGAGGCCTAGGGTTCAAATCCCTACCGGTCCACTCACATACGTTCGTTTCCCTCAGGATT
>JAXINT010000097.1:7478-12418 GCA_034190605.1 Asbonarchaeaceae archaeon (SeqCode)
CAAATCCCTACCGGTCCACTCACATACGTTCGTTTCCCTCAGGATTTAGAACCACTCCAGTTCTCTTCGAGAACCTTCATAGTGCAAATTTACAGTAATAGCACTACTTTATAGATGTTTCAGCCTACCTAATCACTACTAGACCTGTCCTACCATCAGGATCTATCTTGTAGTTATGATCATCCCTTGGCAGTTCATTTGCTAATCGATCAAGCTCGACACTATCTATCATTCGTGCGTATTCATCTATCTTATTCGATACAATATTGCTAGATCTCAGTGAGTCCAAATCTAGTCCAAACGTGTCTTCAAGAAAGTCTCTACAGGTTTCCAACAATCCCTCTTTTTCCGTGTGATCCCCATATAACCTGGCCAATCCCTCTGCCGCCTTAATGTCAGACACGTCCTCAGTACCTATCACTGGAAGGGATTCGAGAATCTTGATAGTTCTGTAGTTATGTACTATGTCCTCGGAGTCCACAGAGATATTTACAGCCTTTCCCCTCTTAATCCAGTTTACCTCGCCCTCAACCATACTTTCTTCATCGATTGGGGACAGTCTTAGATCATCGTACAGACGGTAACCATTAGTATATGCCAAAGAGACAGTATCCTTGTCCGGATCAAGTCTGAGGATGTCGTCCTGGAAGGGAAACTCCACCATGGAATAAGTTGTCATGCGTGCAACTCCTTTCCGCATCTTACCCTTTCGCCTATCTTTGATGCTCATATAACAGGAACTACCTGACATCAGGGTGTATATCTCATCAGAACACCTCTCATGTCTCTCCATCATCACGAAATTGTCGTTCGATCCGGACATTAGTAATCGGATGAAATGTCAGATTTTTAAAGGATCGATATTCTCGGGATAGAAGGTCAACATTTGTTATAAAAGAATTGATGAAAGAGAGATGTACAAGTGGGTCTGTGGTCTAGTCTGGTTAGGACGCCACCTTCACGCGCCTGCCGTGTCAGGTAATGGCACTTTCGCCTTCTATGGAGGGCTCTAACACCTGTCTGCGGGTAGGAGATATCAGGCTGAAGTAGGTGGAGGGCGGCGGTTCAACTCCGCCCGGACCCACTATCCCTAGTCTATCAGGTAGTTCTCCTTGTCATGGTCCATGTCAATGAACTTGTTCGCTGACTCCTTCAGGTCCTGTGCAGTAGAACGGCCAAAAGACATGACCTCCACACGGACACCTCTGGCCTGAAGGTGCTCTACAAGAGACTTGAAGTCTCCGTCTCCTGTAACTAGCACCAGTGTATCCATCTTTGGAGCCATCTTTATGGCGTCTATAGCCATCCCCATGTCCCAGTCTCCCTTCTTCTGGCCTCCATAGAACTCCTTGAGCTGTTTTATGTTGACCTCAAAACCGATGTTACGGAGAGCCTTGAAGAAGTTGGACTCGTCCGGGGTGTCGGCCTGGATAACATAGGCAATAGCTCTTTTCAACTTCCTACCTGCTACAGCCTTTCCTAGAAGTTTCTTGAAATTCACCTTTGTGTCATAAAGGTTCTTTGCAGAATAGTACATATTCTGCACATCTACCTGAACCATAACATTCTGATCTTCGTGTATATTCGTTGGCATATATATCACAACAAAACAAGGGGGACTATTTCTTTTAAAGGTTTTATATCTGGAGCGCCAAAAGGTCCATGAAATGACTGATAAAACACAGGATAGGGATAAAGATAGCAGAAAGTCAGACAGGAAGTTGGAGAAAGTAGAGATACCCAGATCAGAGCAGGATGTTAAGACAGACAGGGCAGTAATCAGGAAGGATCTAAAATTCCCAAAGATGCATCCTGATTTTCCAGACACCCATAACTACCTAAAACAGTCTCTGAAGTACCTCGACAGGATACAGAAGGATATAAACTCTCTGGGAAAGAAGGACGAGGAACAGGTAACGTTCAGAAGAGCAGAAAGGAGGGGCGGACAAGGCATATCAGCAAGCCAGCTTGAGGACAGTTCAGAATACAGGAGGAGAAGAATTATAAACAGGGCCATAAACCTGGTAAAGCAGGATCTTAGAAACAAGGGATACTCCAACCAGTTTATATGGGACCATCACAGACTGATAGAGAAGAAAGTCAAGGAGTTCTTGAAGGAATAGCGTTAGCGTCTATTCTTCACTCATGTAAGCTATGTGGTCGCATTCTCCGCACACAACCTTGGATACCTTTTCTTCCTTTTCCTTCTTAAGTCTTTCAGCCTCTTCTTCTGTAAGATCTCTTTGATCCACTTCCGAACCACAGAGTTCACACTTCCTATCGGACATTCCTGGAAAAATCTAACATACCGCACCTTTATAAAAGACGGGTTTCAAAAATTATGCGGTGAACTAAATGGTAGAATTCGAAGTACTCAAAAGCAAAGAAATTAACTTTGGATCAAACGATTTCATAGAGGTTGCAAGGAAGAAAGCAGTATCTGACGATGGAGAAACCGAATTCCTGGCGCTTACAAGAGGATACTACGATCGAAACGATGACAAGCGCTACAAGACCAACTTCTCGATACCGAAGAATAAGGAGGTAATCGACTTTATAATGGATAACCTCCCAGAGATGATAGAGGACGGAGACCTGGAAGAGGACGAATAAGTCTACTGTTTAGGCCCTTTTGCAGGGTCTCTACGTTTCTTCCTTGCCAGGTCACGACGTTTCTCCTTCTTCCTACGAACAACCTCTGCAAGTTTGTCCAGAACCTCGTCAACCACGTTCCTGAGGTTCCAGCCGTGTTCGGCAACCGTGGTTATCCCAAGGCGGGAGAATAGCTTTGAATGGACTGAGAACTTCTGCTGTTTTCCGTCCTTCTCATACATCTTTATATGCAGTGTTAGTTCTCTAGGATTGTTGAGGACATTCCCAAGACCTCCTTGAAGCGCCTTCTCAACCTGTTCGTGCACCATTGACTTCCTGCTGTCAGATTCCAGACCCACAAGGTTAACCAGGACAGCATCTCGAGGTTCCAGGTTAGCAACAAAATCTATGACATCCTTAAGAGTTAGTATTCCCTCAGGCTTGCCTTCACTGTCCACAAATATTGCTTCCCTGAGGCCGTTGTCGCGCATGTACTTGATAGCTTCCACGACATCTATAGAGGGATCTTCCAGTACCGGTGGTGAGGTGTTCATTATCTCTCGTGCCGGTATGTCATCCATTTCCTCCTTGTCCCCCTTGACATCACCGTAATCCATCTGTTCCCTGGGAACCATTGTCCTGAGAGAGTCAATCTCGGACACAACTCCCGAGACCTCTCCATCAGGATTAAGTATAGGGACCTGTGAGATCTTGTTGTTCTGCATTAGATTGGCCACGGTCTCATGACTTACATCTTCACCTGCAGTGATAACCTCGGTGTTCATGAGATCCCTGGCTTTAAACCTGTCAATTTCTTCAGCACCGTCTGCAAGAGGGTATATCATGTCTTCTTCGCCTATAACTCCTTCCAGCTTTCCCTTGTTGGTCTTTACGCACCTTTTACAACCTGAATTCTTTCTCAAACCGGCCAGTTCTACCAGGTTCATACCTGCATCAATTTCAGGAGGCTTCTTGGCCAGTGTCTCCACTTTCATGCTTGAAGGATCGGACCTTCTCTTTCTTACAATATCCCTGTAACTCAGCATTCCTTTAAACTTCTTGCCATCTACTACAGGTATCTCGCGCAGGTTCTCCTTCTCCATCAGCGCAACAGCCTTTGATATCTTCTTCTCAGGATGGATGGATACCGCGTTTTTATTCAGGATGTCCTCGGCCTCTATATCGCGTACAGATGTCATTGTTTTCAACCTCTTACAGACTTGAGAAAAGGAAGTTTTAAAGTCTTTGTATCCCGGTGTTCAGACAGTAATACTTGCCTCCCACAGATTTTTATTCCAGCGGTGCAAAGACCTGTGTAGAGATGGAATGTATCATACATCCTGACCTGGACCAGAAGTTCTACAAGGAAAATATACATAGGGTCGTGGCAAAGCTCCAGGCAGAGGAGTCCGCAGATTTTACATTTCTGGTGCTAAGAGGTGAACAGGACTGCGCAAAGGTTTCTGAGATGGCGGAGGTTCACGAAAATGTTGTGAGAAGCGCATGTGATAGAGATGCACCTTCAAGCTTTGGAACTACTGAAGGAGAGTTCATAGCGCTTATAGTGGACAAGCCCTTTCTACAGGAGAACGGTCAGGCTCTGAGAGGGCTGGTTGCGCACGAGCTAATGCACACGCTTCAGAGGTACCGCGGTATAGAAGACCAGATAGAGAACGCCGCTCACGCCCGTACAGATTCGATTGTGAAAAAGTTCGAAGAGATAGGTTTCAGCCAAGAGGATGCCTTGAAGTTCATAAAGGAGGTGCTGTCCAACGCTGTCTTCTGCCTGAAGGACATATTCTCAAACACTGAACTGGTTAAGCAGGGTTTTTCCAAGGACCTGTCAGAATATTACTATCACATGCTGGACGTGGGAAACTACTGCCCTCTACCTGAGTTCTACGGAGAAGAGGAGGAGTTCGATGAGATCCTGAAGGCTATAGCCTTTGACCTCCAGCTGATCCCTACATGGCTTCCCTTTGAGACTCTGGATCAGAAGCGCGCAAAGGAGATCAAGTCTAGGATAAAGGACTGCTACGAGAAGAACATTCCACAGACGGCCTACTACATCAACGATATCAGGCACCTGTATCATGACCAGTTTGATGAAGAGGAGGAGTTTATAAACCTGTTCTTTGAGCAGATTCTTAACTCAAGCTACAAGCTGTTAGAGAAGAAGCTGGGGTAGAGATGGCTTCAACTTCTGAGGTCTTCCCACATGTTTATGCTTAAAGATACTGCATAGAGCTAGTTCAGGACAACAATCCCTAGGTTCAGCGCTGTTGCATAGACAATCCACAGCCAGTAGGGGGTAAATAGGGCGGAAGCAAGTCTTGAATAGCGCCAAG
>JAXINT010000024.1:0-12274 GCA_034190605.1 Asbonarchaeaceae archaeon (SeqCode)
GAATTTTTCATTATTTTTTCCTCATGGGTGTGGCTTTGCAAATGTATGTATGGGGTGGGTTGCCATTTAAAGGTTTGCCACCGGTGGTGTGGGGTGGAAAGGAAGGGAGGGGTTGAAGAGTGAAGGAGGTGTAATGTTGTTGGAGTGGGATGGTCTCCTAATCTCCAGGAACTTTTCGGATCTGATCGAATGGTAGAAAGTTTAGCGGGTCTCCGGCATTATCCCGGAACTATTTACTCTTGTATAGGGAGAGTCTTTGAGGATTTTCTGAGATATTTCTACAGCTGTTTGAGGAAGTTTTCCAAGAGATTCTTCTGGAGCGTTGACATGAGGAAAAGATTTAATTAGTTTCTCGCCCTATACCTTGAAGATGGAGGCTGGAGATATGCGAGAGGAGGATATCGAGGCTCTAATTGAAGTGGGAGAAGGACAGCATGTTGAATTTAAGAGGAAAGCACGAAATTTGGCAAAGGAAATGGTGGCCTTTGCAAATAGCGAAGGCGGAAAGATTCTAATAGGTGTAGATGACAAGGGCAACAGAACCGGTATCTCAAACAAAAACTCAGAAAAATCTAAGATACAGAACTTTGTAGGAGACTGCGATCCTGAAGTGGATATAGAGATTGAAGAAGTGGATAGTGTTCTTGTAGTGCACATCAAAGAAAGTGATGAAGCTCATAAGGCACCTGACGGTTTTTACCTGAGGAAAGGAGCTAATTCCCAAAAGTTAGAGAAGGATGAAATAGTCGCAATAATGCATGATAGAGGCGATATTACTTTCGATGAGCTGATAAACAACGAGTTCAAATACCCAGAAGACTTTAGCTCGGAAGCTTTTGAAGAATTCATAGAGATGAGCGATATCAGCTTTGAGATATCTCAAGAATCTCTTTTAGAGAATCTTGGAGTAGCTAAAAGAGAGGATGGAGATCTTGTATTTAGGAACTCAGGGGTTTTGATGTTTGCCTCGAACATCAAGAAGTTCTTTATGCAGGCAGAGATCATTTGCGGAGCGTATGAGTCTGAGGATAAGGCCAATATAACCGCCAGAGAGGTCATAAGTAAGCCTCTAATACCGTCTATCAAGGAGGCTTTGGATTTTATAGTGGGTAATATAGGGTCAAGATATATTTTTGAAGGTCTGGAGAGAAAAAAGGTATCTGAGTATCCGGTAGATGCTTTGAGAGAGGCCATAGTTAATGCGGTTATGCACCGTGAATACAGAGAGACTCGTGAAGCGATCCATGTTGATATATTCCCTGAAAGAGTGGTTGTAAGGAACCCGGGAGGTCTAATTGCCGGTATCGGGCCGGAAGATCTAGGGAAGAAGAGTATAAGGCGTAACCCAGATATTGCATATCTTTTAGATAAGGCTAATCTTGTTGAACGTATGGGCACTGGGATTAACAGGATGAAGAAAGCTATGAAAGAGTCAGGATTGCCTGAGCCTATTTTTAATACGGACGGAGAGTTTGAAGTCATCATAAAGAAGGGTGCTAAAGAGGATATCGGTGACTTATCGAAAGCCGATCTTAACGATAGACAGAAAAAAGCCCTTCAAGTAATATACGAGGAGGGTAAAATAACGAGTTCCAAATACCAAGAGCTTTTTGGTGTGTCAAAAGGAACAGCGTATCGCGATATTCAAGATATGCTAGAGAAAGGGTTTATTGAGAAGAAAGGATCGGGCAGAGGCACTAAATACATTCCAAAATAATCTTTGACAACTGCTAACATTTTCATTCTCAGCCAGTTCCGATTAATTTGCGGTTAATTTTCGTTCAATTTGCGGTTAATTTTCGTTCAAAGATGTCTATAGCCCGCATGTGTGGTCTTATTTGCTGTTGCTGTAGTAGAGAAGGTGAGGGGTGAGAAGGTTAGAAGGGCCGATCCAGTGTAAGGGGTATAAACGTAGCTACTCTCTTTATCAGGTATGCTGAGAAGACTCCGTCCACGAATCTGTGATTCATGGTCGGGGATGAATCAGCTTTGGATTCGGCAACATCCTTACATATAAAAAAGTATAATGATATATGTTAGAATATGAAGAAGTCGTTGAGGCAAAACCTGAGAAATCTTGACAGAAAGGAATACGAAATCCTTCGCAGAATGTCAAGGCTATCAAAGAACCTGTATAACAGGCATCTCTACGAAGTCAGGCAACACTTCTTCGACAACGGCGAATACCTGAACTACTACAATACCTACAACCGGATCAAAAGTAACGAGAACTACGAGGAACTACCTTCTCAAGTCGCACAGCAGACGATGAAACAGGCAGACCAAGGCTTCAAATCCTTCTTCAAACTCGTAGAGAAGAAACGGGAAGGGAAATACAACGAAGAAGCCAACATTCCAAGCTACCTTGACAAGGACGGATTCTACTTACTGGATTTCCCACGACAAAGCTTCCAACTCAAGGAAGACTATATCCGTGTTGGTGTTCCGAAGCAGTTCCGAGAGAAGCACGGGTTCGAGAAGAAGGAAATCAGGATTCCGTTCAGCTACGATGAAGTCCGTGGAAAAGATATTAAGCGGTTGCAGATTCATCCGCAGAAAGACGCAGAATACTTCGAGTACCGCATCATATACGAGGAGGAAACCGAAGAAGTAGAAACTGAATCAGGTAATTTTCTCTCGCTCGACCTTGGAGTTGAAAACCTTGCTACGGCTGTTGACCATTCTGGACGCTCATTCATACTGGATGGGCGAGAACTCAAATCCATTAACAGGTGGTACAATAAGCGTAGAGCAAGGCTACAGTCAATCAAGGACAAGCAAGGAATCGAGGAAGAAACCAATCGTATGTATCGACTTCGTAAGAAGCGAGAGAACAAAATCCACGACTACCTCAACAAAGCCGTTTCTGGAATCGTAGACTACACCGAGGAACACAAGATAGAGACTGTGTATGTCGGTGATGGGAAAGGCTGGAAACAAAACGTTGAACTGGGTGATAGGAATAATCAGAACTTTGTCCAGATACCGTTTGACAAGTTCAAGCAGAAGCTCAATCACAAACTTGAAGAGAAAGGAATCGAGTTCCAGCTTGTAGACGAATCTCACACCAGCAAAACGAGTTTCCTCGACAACGAACCAGTTGAGAATCAAGAAGAGTATGAGGGTAGTCGTGTACATCGAGGACTGTTCCAGAGTAGTGATGGAGCAGAAATCAATGCTGATGTGAACGCAGCAGCAAACATCGCACGAAAAGCAACAGGTAAGCCAAACTCCGAGCTTTTCAGTTCGGATGATGGTGTAGAGAGCGTTGTGGACACGCCAAGACGGATAAGGAAACCTGAGTTCACTCAGGTTAAGATAGCAGTATGACTACTGCTAATTCAAACTCCGTTAAAGCCCCTTCCTCACGAACGCAAGTAAGTAAGGTAGGGGTAGTTCACTCTGTCTATCTTTCTGAATACCAACATTTTGAATGTGTTTCTCACGCCTTCACCGTTGCACCTGTGTCAACGGCTTTTCTTACAATTGTTGGTTTGTTCCGGAACTCCTTGAACTTGTCTGTTTCTCCTGTCATATCTCTTTCACCTCGCCGATTAGTGGGATAAGTGTATCCACATCGCGGACCGGAGATCTATCATGTATCAGGTCTCTTATATGATCCTTGTCTGGTTCTTCTATAACTGCTGTAATAAGTTGTGTGTCTTTTTCAAAGTCGGATAAGAGGTTGTTGGCTTTCTCTTTAACCTTTTGTCCGGTGCCGTTATGCACTAGGAAGAGGTCTATATCACTGCCTGCGTGGTAGTCTCCCTCTGCGTATGAGCCAAAGAGGAATAGTTCGATTATGCCTTTGATGTTATTTGCGAGTTTTGTGGTTATGTCTTCTAGCAGGTTCCAGATATGTACTGGTACTGTCCCGTTTCCACGCTCTTTCCTTCTTTCGATTTTGAAAAATTTCTTTATAGCTTCTGAGTATTCGCTGTCGGGGTTTAACCTGATTGTCAGCTTTCTCGATCCAGGGATTTTTTCTCTGGAGATGAAAGGATACCTGTTGGAGTTTTTTAGAGCTTTTGATATTGAAGCTTCGGACCTCTGGCACATTTCGGCCAGCTCCTTTACAGTGTATCTCTTGTTTTTCTCGGCAAGCACTCTCAGTATTTTTCTCTGTGCTTCAGACCTCAAAATCTGAGTAGGGAACATTTTCACTTATCGAAATTTAACCCCTATATTTATAAAAATAATTTCGTTTTCCTTAATTTGTTGGTTATGGCAGGAGTAAAATTTCGTTTAATGAAATTTAAGATGTAACGCCTATTAGAACTGTCCGTGCTCCCGGTGTCCTTTGAGAGCGTGGAAAATCGCACCCTCTCCTGAATCAGGGAAGCACCGGCAACCTAGGAAAGTTGAAAGTTACCCCTCAAAAGAACACAAAAGTTAAATACCGCCACAATAAAACCTATGCTAAAGGGGATAAATCATGCCGGAGAAGGACAGAGGCGGTTTGTGTTCAGACACCTTGAAAGTTCTGCTAGTAGCTTTTGTTGCACTCAGCTTTACTTTAGCGGCTTCCGCACAGGATGACGGCAGCCCTGTCACTTTAGAAGAGGCAAAAAAGAGTTTGGAACGAGCCAAGACACACATAAACGATATGAAGGACGAAAACCTTCCTACCTTAAGAGTTAGAGATATATACATCGATGCAAACGCCACGCTGGTTGCCTTGAGAGAAGGAGGTAAGGAAGACTTCTCCAGAGTGGTCGAAAAGGTTGAGAGGATACCGGAGATAAAGAGACAGGCTCTAAGAACCAAGGACGAGTTAGAGGCTCTTGAGCAGAGGGTCAATGACTTGAGAAAGAGAGGTATAAACACTACAGAGGTGGAGGAGAGCTTCCAAAAGGCAAATAGAGAGTTTAGAAATGAGAGGTACGAGGAGGCTAGAGGAGCTATAGATACCACCTACGACCGGGTGTCCGAGGCGGAGGCAACTTCCACCCAGGTCAAGGCTTTCACCGCTGCAGCCCGACAGAACATAGCTTACTATGTTTCAAACAATCTCTGGGAGCTAATAGGCGGCTTTATAGCATTCATCCTGCTCGCTATAGAGGGATGGAGAGAATACGATGCATACAGCCTTGTCAAGAGGAGGAGGAAATTGAGGTTGAGAAGACAGGTTATAAGAGATCTTATATCCGAGGCTCAGAGGCTGTACTTCAAGGAGAGGGAGATGTCCGAGTCAACATACAACATAAAGAACGAGAAGTACAGCAAGATGGTTCTGGATGTTAACCGAGAGCTTCCGGTTATCGAGAGTAGGATAAGAGACACTAACACCATTGTAACCTGGCTTGCAGAGGAGAAGCCGATCGAAGAGGAATACGCCCAGATAGCAGAGGCAAGGGGAGACGTGGCCGAGGACATATCCAACCCTGTTTCCAAAGGTTCCGAGGAATAAGTAACCAGAGGTATTTAGAAGTATCCGGAAATTAATTGAGACTACAGAGACTGCCTCTCACTACGGCTCCAGGACCTACAGTTCTTTACTCAAGGTGCTATCTGTAATATAACTAGAGAAAAAAAACTACCTCCACTATCCCCTGCCTGTAACTCTCTCTAAAAACTCTAGGTAAGTGTGTATTCTCCTTCCAGGTTCTCGTCAGGATAGACAATGATTCCCTCGTTGTCCTTGATTTCCATCTTAACTATTCCTGACTGGAAGTCCTCTCCACGCATCTTTACAATTTCTAGACCTCTATCTCTCTTTCCTGAAGGATGAATGGCGTTGTATATTGCTACAATACCGTCTGACAGGAAGGAAACTGCTCCTGATCCTCCTCCAGGCCCTGCTACCTGCATACCTATGTGCGATGGATTTGGTGTCTCCCTGATAAGGTAGCTGGTTATGTCCTTCTTCTCCAGGTACTGGAACAGCTGTTCCATGTAGATCCTGAACCTGGATTCCCGGCCTGAAAATGCAGATGCTACAGATGTAAGTGAGTCGAATAGAACTACATCTGGCTCAAAGTCCTCCGGGAAAAGCATTGGTTTCACATCTATCATAAGCTCTTTCTTCGCCTCTGATAGAAGAGCCTCTACCGACCTTGCGATATCAAGTGCGTTGTATCTCTCTATCCTTAACTTGTCGTTCTCCATGTATTCCTCTACATCCCAGTTAAATGCATCCATGTGCTGTACAAGCCTCTTAACAGGCTCCTCAAAGCTCATGTATAATGCTTTCTCTCCTCTCTCTACTGCGTTTTTAGCTATCTGCAGACAGAAGATGGTCTTTCCTGATCCTGGACCTCCTTCTATTAGAACTGAACTACCCTTTGGTATTCCTTCTTTTGTAAGCTTGTCAAACCCTTCTACTCCAGTGTTTACCCTTTCTATCTGTTCCGCCTTCTTGACCACTTTCTTCTTTCCAGAATGTACCTTGCTCTTGTGGATTCTCATGGCCTTCTTGTTCTGGAACTCGTCCCCACAGTTCGGGCAGACTATAGGCATAACAGAGGATTGGTTGTCCTCCTATTTAAAGATTTGGTCATGCAGATGTTTCGAGGTAACCCTCCATGATACCTGCTTTAAAGATACTTGCCTGAAAGTCAAGGCTTATCAAAGCACATCCAGCCTGGACTTGACCTTTCTCAGCTGTTCCTGCAGATCTCTGCTTGTCTCCTCAAACTCGGTTCTCCCGACCTTCCCCATGACCTCGGTGTCCAGATCATCCATCTTCTCTGAAAGCCTCTTCATCCTTTTCTGCATGTTTCCATAGGTTGTCAACCGGTCCCGAACCTCCTTCAGGCTCTCCCTTATATCTGACAAAACCTCCCTTTCAGCATCAAGCCGAGGCCGGTATTCCTCCTCGACCTTGGACTCCAGATCTCTCTGCCGATCCCTTATAGCGCTTATAGAACGCCTCAGAGATTTCTCCAGATCTTTCATCTGATCCTTCTCCTTGTACAGGGTTTCCTCCAGATCTGAGAGGTCTCTGTCTATCTCATCCATGTCACGGTCCAGCCCGGTGAAACTTCTCTTCAGCTCTGCTATCTCTGACTCAAGCCTGTTAACTCTCTGCTCAAGCTCCTTAACTTTTTTCTCTCCTTCCCTTATCTCATCCTCATCCTCTCCTCCACTTTCATCTTCGCTCCATCCAAACATGGTCTCTCCACACCTGTTTTTGATCTCTCTGAATAAAAGCCTTTCCGCACTCTGAGCCGAATTCCCCCAGGAAAACAAATAAGGGTATTGGCCCACAAGACCAGACCCATGGAGACAACCGGAGTTCTGCTGGACGTGGACTACATCATAGAGGATGGCGAACCAGTCCTTAGAATCTTTCTTGAGAGCGAAAACCCTACCATGGCGAGGTTCAGAGATTTCAAGCCCTACTTCTATGTCCTACCTGACCCTGACAGGATAGAGGAGGCTAGAGAACGCCTTGAGGATCTTTCTTTTGAAAAAAATGGTTCGAAGGTTGAAGTGGTAGATACAGAGCTTCTGGAGATGCAGGATTCCAGAGAAAGGGTCAAGGCAATCAAGACACATGTAGGTGTTCCACCATCAGTCCCAAAGGTAAAGGACAGGGTCAAGGACTGGGAGGAGGTCAGGGAGGTAAGGGAGTTTGACATACCTTTTTACAAGCGCTTCATAATGGACAAGGAGCTCAAACCCGGCTCGGAGTTGGAGATAGAGGGTGAGGAGGTCGAGTCCGGGGAGTTCGATGGAAGGGTTCTGGAGGCGGATTCAGTGAAGACGAAGGGTTCTGACCGGCTATTTGAGGGAGACATGCTTGCCTTTGACCTGGAGGTATACGACGACAGGGTTATAATGTGCAGCTTCTACTCGGAGGACTTTTCAAAGGTCCTAGTAGACCATGAGGACGGCCTTTCGGAAGACTACGCTGAAGCGGTTGACAGCGAGAAACAGCTCATAAGGAGGATGATTGAGGTGGTTGAGGAGCAGGATCCTGATGTAATCCTTGGCTACAACACTGACGAATTCGACTTCAACGTGTTGAGGGATAGGTGTGAGGAGCACGGAATAGAGCTCAGGCTTGGAAGGCTGGGGGACAGGATGAAGTTCCAGAGGAGAGGCCGCTTCTCTGCTGCAAAGCTTAAAGGAAGGACACACCTGGACCTCTACGCTTTTGTTGAAACTGTAACCGCAACCACCCTGGACTCCGAGACCCTGTCTCTTGACGCGGTTGCCGAGGAACTGCTTGGAGAGAACAAGGAGGACATGAGGTGGGAGGACATAAAGAGGGCGTGGAGAGAAAAGAGAGAACTTGACAAACTTGCATCCTACGCTCTCAGGGATTCTGAACTTGCCTACAAGCTTGGAGATATGCTTGTACCTCAGATAATGTCTCTATCACGGCTTACAGGTCTCGTGCCTTTTGATGCCTGTAGAACCGCCTACGGACAACTGGTTGAGAACTTTCTACTGAGAAAGGCGCACCAGAGAAACATAATCGCACCGAACCGACCCATACAGCCTCAGATAGCAGAAAGGAGGAGGCAGAGCGCCTATTCCGGAGGATTTGTCTACGAACCTGAGAAAGGACTGCACGAGAACATCGCTCTGTTTGACTTCAGGAGCTTATACCCGACCATAATAGTTTCACACAACCTATCACCCGACACGCTGAACCTGGAGGACTGTAGCAACGATTTCATGGTTGAAATGGATGATGGAACGACTTACAGTTTCTGCCAGGACCAGCCAGGCTTCATACCTGACATACTTGAGAACCTCGTTTCCGAGAGGTACGATATAAAGGCGAAGTTCTCCGACATGGACGAGGATTCCGAGGAATACAGGAGACTCTACCAGCGCCAGTACGGTCTGAAGATCCTGGCCAACTCCTTCTACGGCTATCTAGGTTATGCTTCCGCAAGGTGGTACTCGAGAGAATGTGCGGAGGCTACTACCTATCTTGGAAGAGATTACATCCACCGCACGATAGAAAAGGCTGAGGAGATGGGCTTTGAGGTCCTGTATGGGGATACTGATTCCGTCATGATCAAGGGCGACAATATAGAGGAGAAGAGAGATAAATTCCTGAGCGAGGTCAACTCAATGCTACCAAAGTTCATGGAGCTGGAGCTTGAAGGACTATTCAAGAGAGGGCTGTTTACCTACAAGAAGTCCGGTCAGGGCGCAAAGAAGAAGTACGCCCTCCTCGGAAAGGACGGCTCCGTAAAGATCACGGGCTTTGCAAAGGTCAGGAGGGACTGGTCCAGGGTTGCAAAGCAGACCCAGGAGAAGGTCATAAGACAGGTGCTGGAGAACGATGTCAATGGCGCGGTTGATACAGTTAAAGATGTGATTGAACGACTTAATGAGGGAGAAGTGCCTGTAGAAGACCTGAAGATATACACCAGGATGAAGAAGAAGCCTGAAAACTATGAGTCGACAGCGCCTCACGTGGAAGCAGCCAAGGACGCGATAAAGCGGGGAGTGGAGATAAGTCCTGGCGACACTATCGACTATGTTGTAACTTCTGGAGCTGGAAGTATCTCGGACCGCGCAAGGCTTGCGAGGTTTGCAGAGGGCTATGACCCGGAGTACTACATCGACAACCAGGTCCTTCCAGCGGCTATAAGAGTTCTGAAGGTTTTTGGCTATACAGAGGATCAGTTGAAGGGTAAGGGGAAGCAGTCAGGGCTGGAGAGGTTTTCATAGCCAAGTTTTGTGATCTTATAGGTCTGAAAGTTCCGAAATTCCGGCCTGTTCCTTCGCCTTTCTCGCTATTCGTGAATAATTACCGCTCAGAGTTCTCCAGGTTCAGCCCCGGGAGGAGGTCGTAACTGTTCACCTACCTAAATATGCAGAGTTCGGCGCACAAGTTATTTAAAGCACTACCGTCCCAAAAATAGTATAGACCATTTTGATAGACACCAAGTATATAAAAATTAGGGCAAACATCCGATTAAGAGCCAAAAAAAAAAAAAGATATTTTGTGGTGAGGGGAAGTTGTAGGCGTGGTCGGTGGAAGTCCGCACCACTCCTACAAACATCGGGCTTTCACACCCCATATGTAAATAGATGAAAGTCCCCCCTCACCCCATACTGCTTTTCAATGGTACTTACTTGGTAGAACTACCTTCTCCCATTCCTTAAGAGGCTTATCAATATCTGGAGAGTCTTTTCCTGTTCTTACCCTATTGGCATATTCATGAGGTTCCAAAGGATCTTGATAATTATGGATTTCATCGAAAGTGATGGTAGGAATCTTATTTGGCGAAAAACCGCTCTGATTCAGTAATGCGTTTTTTATATGTGTCTTGATTTTATCATTATTTCCAGAGTATTCCCTATCTATAATTACTCTCTTAAATTCATTCTGGGCGATAGGTTCTCTTATTAGCATATATATTGCGTTGCCGAATATTGAGAAGTAAGCTCCTTTTTTATGGTCGTATATGGATATACATTTACGTACTAAACGTTTCTTGTGGTATGACGGCAATATAATGGCTTTTTTATTTCTTATATTATCTTCTTCCGCCGAGTATGCTATTACTGTGTCTTGGGCTGTATCCGATATTTTGACAGATTGGTCTATAAGAGCGGTGCATTTCCGTCCCATATATCATTATTCGGACCTTAACGAATAAAATAATTTTTTATAGTTACCGCCAGATTCTCCAGGGTTTCCAGCTTGGGGGGGAGGTCATAGGAAAAGAAGCACTGGCCTGGGGTTTACTAAAGAACTCCGGGATACTCTTGAAATCGAAGATTTCAATTGATCGAGTGAAATTCCTTGACAGGGAATTTCATTGAGTCGCTCAGGGGTTACAATCCTAAGATGAAGGAGTTCTCTGGTTTGTTAACGAGGAAACGCTCCGGGACTCGTTAAACTCGTAGAGTTTCGGGAGTTCTATCCCGGAGTTCTTTACGAACCAGCTCAAGTAATGGATTTCTATGGATTCCATAAAGACTGTGGTGCGTTATTCTTCTGTCTCTCCAATGTATCCGCATATCCCGGTTCTGGGAGAGTTGCATAGAGGATGGAATTTCAGGTTCTTGCGCTCCGAGGCCTCCATGCAGTCTTTGCAGTAGGTTTCCAGCTGAGGGTTGGTTCCAGTGGCAAGCACCTCTGTTGCAGGTTCTCCGCAGTTTTCACACTCAAATCCGGGTTCTAGGTTCTGCGCTGCAAGTCTGATGTCTTTGTGCATGTGTCCGCTGTATTTTTCTATAACCTCGATCCCTAGCTTGGTGTAGGAGCCGTAGTCGTAGGTGTAGTAGATCGGTAGTCCGGGTTCAAAGAGTTCTCCTACCTTTACATCCATAGAGGGTCTTTCTTCCCCTGTCCTGGGGTCGGGGCCTGGATGGGATTCGAACACGTTGTCTTTTATCTCAAACTTTGAGAGATGGCCGCAGCATTCCAGCCATTTGTCTCTGAGGAACTGGTCTATATCTTCCAGCGTTGTTTTAGCTTTAATATCCAGAAACATCCAGTACATGGGCCGAAACTGGCTCTGCAGCCTTAAAAGGAATATAGGCTGGCCCTCACTCTCGCTTCTGATATTGATATCGTTATTCCGCTCATCACAGGCTTTGATATGTTTTGTTATACCGCGCTTTGAGAAGTTTCCCTTGCAGTATCTGCAGACTCCTCCACGCACATCTGGTTCTGACATGGCGGGAGTATTGATAGCAATATTTTTATAGATGATACCGCCAAAACTTTTAAATAAAATTATCACTATAGTGATAACCATGTTTGAGTTGTTGAACCAGCACACTGCAAAGGTGTTTTTGGCCGGAGAAGAGGGAGACTCGATCAGATCTATCGCTAGGAAGGCAGGTACCTCCTATGGATGGGCGTACAAGTGGGTTAAAAGGTTGGAGGAGTTTAATATAGTGGGTTTAGAGGAGGGATTTAAGGTTAAAGACGAGGAGATAGCCGAGAAGTTCGAGTCCTTGGCGCAGGCGTTGGTATCAAGGAAGTTGGAGTTGAAGGACGCCTACTTGTTGCCTAACTTCTCGGGCTTGAAATACGCCTACTGCAAGACAGATGCGGTTTTTGTCTGGACTAAAGGAGGGTACCAGATAGGGAGGAGCAAGAAGGAATATCCAATATTCATTCAGATATTGGAGGATGATTTGGAGGAGTGGAAGGAGTTCTTCCAGCGTTTTTCTGTAGAGTTCAACATTGGAGAGAGAGGAGGTACAGGGATATACTTTGTATTATACCCTGTTGATAGCTTTGAGACAGAATGGGTTGAGAACGCGCAGGTAGTTCCGTTGGAGGATACCATGGACTGGGCTGAGAAGTACAAGTACAATTTCCAGCCTGCTATAGAGATGTTGG
>JAXINT010000161.1:0-11843 GCA_034190605.1 Asbonarchaeaceae archaeon (SeqCode)
AGGGTGGGGTGCGAGTGGAAGCGCGCGGATCCTGGCGGAGTGGAAGTAAGTGATTAGATATGGCGAATAAAAAACAGATATTGGCGATGGCGGTAGGCGCGCTGGTAATGACAGCTATAGGCGGATCTGTAGGTTATAACATGGCCTGGAGCGATGCGCAGGAGCGTTTGAGGACCTCTGGCTGGGTCCAGGGCCAGGAAAGGGTTCTTGATGGCAGGATAGAAAGTATAGATATAGGTGGAAGCAGCGGTAGTCTGGAGGTTTCTCTGTTTAGATCTCTCACTCCCCTGGAATCTCCAGATCTTAGAGTACGAAATGTAAAGGTTGGCTCTGGAACTTCTGTTGTAAGGGTAGAGCCTAGAGACATACAGTTCAACAGAAGCTTTATAGGTCCAAACTCAACTAGAGCGCCACCATCACCATTTAAAACCATGGAAGCTAACATTCCATCGCTTCAACAGGGTCAAAATGTCTCAATTCTCACACAGGAAAGCGCCATAGGTGAAAAGACGGTCAAGGCGGAGGAGATATCCATCATTGTTGGAAGACCAAGAGGAAGATTAAGATAAACTTATTGAAAAGAACTCTTTCTAAGCTGCTGCATTCCTAGTGTTTGAAGAGATAAAAAAGCTTGGCTTCAAAGATTGTTTAGATCTCCCTGGGCTTAGGTGATGTATTATGATAGATGTCTGGACTCGTAAAACAAGGTTTTACTCGACCAAAAGTCTTGGTGATATATGATGATAGACGTTTGGACTCGCGAAATTGGAAATTTCACTCAACCAGACCTCAAGGGGGATATATGATGATAGATGTCTGGACTCGTAAAACAAGGTTTTACTCGACCAAAAGTCTTGGTGATATATGATGATAGACGTTTGGACTGAAAAGTACAGACCGGATACTCTAGAAGATGTTATAGGCCACGAAAATATTGTCGGAAGACTAAAGGCCTTTGTAGAGAATGAAAAAGTACAGAACTGCCTCTTCGCAGGACCTGCAGGAGTTGGGAAGACAACCAGCGCTATTGCAATGGCAAAAGATCTCTATGGAGATAACTGGAAGCAGAATTTCTCAGAGACAAACGCCAGCGATGACAGAGGTATAGATGTAGTTAGAAATCAGATAAAGGACTTCGCCCGGACAAAACCTATAGACGCGGACTTCAAGATAATATTCCTTGATGAGGCTGATGCTCTGACCTCTGACGCCCAGCAGGCTCTCAGGAGGACCATGGAGAAGTTCTCAAGCAACGCCCGGTTCATAATGTCGGTGAACTATTCAAGCAAGATCATCCCACCTATACAGTCTCGCTGCGCTATCTTCCGATTCAACCGCCTCGAAGAGGAAGATGTTGTAAAATACCTAGAAAAGGTGGTGGAGGGCGAAGGTCTGGATGTGACGGAAGGAGGTATAGAAGCGGTTGCAAGAGTTTCCCAGGGAGACCTGAGGAAAGCCACGAACCTCCTACAGGCCGCATCCATACAGGGTGGAAAAATAGACAAGGAGACTGTTTTTGAGGTATCCGCATCTCTAAAACCGGAGGAGGTCAAAAATATACTTAATAAGGCTTTAAAAGGCAGTTTCGTAGATGCCAGAGACGAGCTATCCAGCCTCATGATAGACAGGGGAATGGACGGTATTGATATAATAAAAGCCATCCACAGAGAGGTCTACAACCTTGATATACCTGAGAAGAAAAAGCTCAAGATTATAGAAAAGATGGGTGAGTTTGAGTTCAGGATTGTGGAAGGAGGTAGCCCTGATGTCCAGATTGAAAGCCTTCTAGCCCAGATAGGAGCTATGAAGGACTAATACTGAAGCTCTTCCTCTCTTTCAAGTTCTGTCGACAGATCTGGATTGATCTCTCCAAGATTGCCCGATGACATGTTCTTCGCCCTTAAATTACCGTAATATAGATATGTATCAAAACCTCCTCCTGATTCAAGATCTCTCAGCACAAAGTATACCCGAGTATCTGAACTGTCGCAGTCCGTGACATTGTACTGCGATACCCGGCCGCCCTCCACAACTCTCAGGTTAGTGCAGCCTTTCTCCAACTTGCCCTCTCCTATTAGCCTAGAGCTGTTTATTTCCACGCTAGTAACTGCAGAAGAGGCTTCTCCAGGTCCAGATATTTGTATCTGCCTCCTGTAGTCCCATTCCAGATCCCACCACGACGATCCTCCCCTACAGAGCTCCCTGAACTTGGAACGGGTTCCTGTAAGATCCAGCTCTATCGTGTATAGTGTCCCTGACCTGAAGATTCCTTCAAGGGAAAGGTTCAGATAGCCTTCTCCTCCTGCATCCAGATAGCTCCCGTCAAGAGCCAACCTCTTCGTGGAGAAGTTGCCATCGACCTCTCCTTCACGGTATATAATCAGGTCCGCCCTCCCCGATTCTATATCTGTATCACCGGTGTTGTCGAAATAGACTGATAGCTGGTGGCCGTTGCAGTGTATATTCTCCACCTCAAGCTGTTCGTCAAGAGCCTGAGACAGTTTGGTTGTTATACTTTCCTGTCTGGTCTGTAAGAAGTATATTGTCGATCCTGCAAGCGCAGTTACTATCACTATCATGAGAACTACGGTAACTATCGGTATCACTCCTCTGGATTTTTGCCCCATACATCTCAATTTTGCCGGGGAGTGTTAAAAACATTTATCACCAAACTTAGATCTATGACTGGACAGCTATGGGTTGAGAAGTATAGACCTAAGAACCTTGAGGACTTCAGGGGAAAGTCAAAGACGGTTGAGAAGGCGCTTGACTGGGTCAAGAACTGGGAGAACCGCAAGTCAAAGGCAGTTCTTCTCCACGGGCCTCCGGGATCAGGAAAAACAGCAGTTGCAGAGATAATAGCGGATAAGCTTGGCCTGGAGCTTTATGAGACTAATGCCTCCAAGACAAGGACAAAGAAGGCTCTCAAGGCCGAGCTTGAGAAAGCAGTGCAGCAGAAATCGTTTACAGGTAGGAAGAAGCTCATACTTATAGACGAGGTTGACGGGATGACCCGGAACGACCGTGGAGGGAAGTCAGAGCTCACAAGGATAATAGACAAGTCAAGGTTCCCGATCATAATGACTGCAAACGATGCCTATGACACTTCCAAAGGCATAAGAAACAGGAGCAAGATGCTGGAGATTGGAAAGGCACATACAAACTCAATCTCATCAAGACTAAGAGAGATAGCTGAAAAAGAAGGCCTGGAATATGATAAAAAAGCGATTAAGTCTCTGGCCAGACAGTCGGACGGAGACATGCGCTCTGCAATAAACGATCTCCAGTCCCTTGCTGAGAGGTACGACAGGATAGACAGGGAGACTGTGAAGCAGATAGGATATAGAGATACAGACAAGGGAATTTTTGAGGCTTTGAAAATAGTATTCAAGACCACGACCGCAGCTACAGCTGCTGATGCCCTGGATAATGTGGATGAAGATCCTGACACAATATTTGAATGGATAAGAGAGAATGTTCCAAAGGAATACCGGGAGATCAAGGATCTAGCAGATGCGATGGATAAGCTCTCCATAGCAGACCTCTTCAACGGCAGGATAAGAAGAAGTCAGAACTGGAGCCTTCTGAAGTATGTCTACGACCTCATGACTGTTGGAGTGGCTCTAAGCAAACAGGAGAAATACAAGGGATTTACGAGATACTCCTATCCTTCAAAGATCAAGATGATGGGAAGATCCAAGGCTTCAAGGAAAAAAAGAGAGGAAATAGGACAGAAAGTAGGAGAAAAACTCCATACATCGGTTTCCACAGCTACAGACATGCTACCGTTCCTTGGACAGCTCTTTAAGAAAAAGGCCTGGAAGACAAGCATAGTTAGAGACCTGGAGCTTACGGAGAAAGAAACAGAGTTTATAGAAGAGTTCTAAATACCTAAATTTTCAGCCTCAGCACACTCTCCTCTCAATGTTGAAAAGGCCGTTGTCAAAGCTTACAGTAGAACAGCCGTCCTCCACCTCTATCTCGGTAGAGGATCCAAGCCCTTCCGCGTTCTCAAACCTCTGTTCCATTCCTGATGCAATAGACCTGTAGCTATCAACCTGGGATATTGACACTACTGAAGGCTCTATAGAAAGATTATAGGATTCTCTTCGGGCTTCAAAGGAGCTGGTTGAATCCGCTCTTAAACCTGCATGGCTTCCTCCGAATACAGCTATATCTGATTCTACATCTCCTGCCGACAGGTTGGTGAGGAACCGAATGTCTGTGGTGGATACATACTGATCTCTGACCTCATCGTTAGAAAGCATCCTCTTGTATATCTTAAATTCATCTACCTCTCCTTCAAAGCCATCTCCCAGACTAATTAGGTCCTGCTCAATCGCCATATCTCCCTTTATTTTTCCTGAACCGTCAGGCTCTCCGTCCAGGAACACCGACATGTTTCCTCTGCTGTCAAAGACCATACCAACATGATGCCATCCAGGGTCCAGAGAGGACAGGTCTGTGGTGCCTCTAACAGTGTTTACTCCTCCCGTAGTGTTTCTGAATCTTCCCTCCAGCAGCACATTTCCAGATCGGTTTACAAGGACTAGAGAAGGAGTGTCTTCAGGGTATTCTACCAGCCCTACCTGTCCAAATTCCTGCCCTCCAAAATCTCCCTTGATCCATAGAGATATCCCAAAGGAAGATCCCTCCAGCTCCAGCCTGGGATTGTCCTCCACAACCACTTTTCCGTCTCTTTTGAGAGACAGTCCAAAACCAAACCTTCCTGAAACCCACTCAAATCCGTTCTTTATACTTCCGGTGAAAACTTCTCTGCTACCGTTTACATTACTTCCAATCCCTCTATCGATAGCAAACCTGGCTGTGAAATCTCTGGGCTGCTTGAAACTGAGGCTGTCACACTGACTGCCCAGGATATGAGGCCTTACAGCACCGTCCTCCACCACAACAAGGTCACTGCAGTCCTCTCTGACATTCATTTCTCCGGTATTTATTGAGCTTTCTACAGGATAGTTGCTGAGCGAGGTTCCGTTGTTCTCCCTTATAGATATCTTCCTCCTATTGCTCCAGCTGTTGGACAGATCGAAAGCTCCAGTTTCCTCTGACCTAACTTCTGCCTCCGGAGGCCTAGAGTGAAGCGAAATATCGCTCCTGGACACTCCATTCCTCCCTAGTACAAAGTCTATATAGGGGGCTTCAAGCACTCCATCGCCTTCGGAGGAACCAAGACCTAGGTAGAGCTCTCCTCCACTCCCCTCTGCCCGGTACCGGTCTACAGACTTGTTCAAGGAATTTGTATCCACTGTAAGAGCCAGGCTCTCCATTTCGGGCCTTAAAGCCGCTATATAAGGTTGATCTCCTCCTGAAAGAGTTCCTGACCACACCTTGTCAGGACCCACTTCCACCTGGTTGCTGCTGTTCCCTGCCTCCCAGTGAGAAAGCACGCTGGAGTTCGATGCGTACCACACCATTCCGTCAGTACTGTCTGCAGAGATATTGACCTGGTTGTCCCTCCTGACAAAGCTGCTTGATGCAAACAGAGTATATCTATGATCTTGGTCGAATCCTACCGTTACATATACAGGACCTTCCTCCACAACCTCCGGTTTTTCGGAAGACCCTCCCTTGAAAAGTACAGTTCCCTCCCTTACCAGGTTACGGGACCCTTTCCTTCTGAGTTCTATGAAACCCTTTCCATCCTCCGAACTTCCAGCTCTCATCTCAACCAGCTCGTTCTCCAGAACCTCCTTCCTCGGGTTCCATTCCAGCTCTGTATCGTATACCGGTGCCTCAATATTGCTGTTCCCGTAATAGAGGTGATGCGAACTTCCACTGGAGTAAAGGAACCATACAGTGGTATTACCTCTGTTACAGCTCCCTGGTTCTATCTGTATAGGTATCTGCCTCCCATCTCTCCCAACTCTCAGGTCTTCGCATCCGGATCTCATCTTACCCTCTTCTATAAGCCTTGAGGTATTCACATCAACTGCTACAGGGAAACTGTCAAACTCCACTCCCGGATGCAAAGATAGCTCTATCTCTCTTCTATACCTCCAGCCCTCACTGTACCATGCGCTCTCAAGGCTTTTCTGCATGCTTCTGAACTGTGAGGGCGCAACACTTGAGGTTACCTGGTTGTAGTCTATATTTTGATAGTCTTCAAGAACGTTCAGGGTTATAGACAGAGAACCCGCTACTAGAACTACTGTTATAATGAAGAACTGGGCTTTCCTACTTCTCAGTTTCCCAATAAAGCTACTTGCCATGTCTAAAAATTCTGAAATATTCATTTGAACCACCATACTGACTCAACAGTGTAAGGCGTGTTGGTCTCTCCTTCCACGGAGGCAGGATAGGTAATTCCCGATGCCGAGCTTCCTATAGAGGTTGTTTCAGTGAATCTGTGCTTTGAAGAAGCCGTCTTCACGAACAAGGCCTTGATAAACGATGCTATGTCGTCTCCTACATCTTTTTCGCCTGTGAATACTACTTTTCCGTTTCCCTGGTATACATCTGAACTCCATACAGCTGAAGGCACCTCCTCGGGTGTTTCCCTCTCAAGGTAGACCCAGTCCGATCCTGGGGCAATCCTCACCCTAAACTCTGCTCCGTCAATAACAACTTTCTCATCGTCCTGATATACTCCTTCTCTACTGTACCTGGCTCCCGTGTCTGGATCCGTGTCGTTAAATCTTCCGTTCCTATTCAGATCGATGTTTATGTATTCGTAGTTCCGGACCTCCTTGTTGCAGGAAGGTATATTTGTCGCATATATATTGTAGATTTCGCCTCTAAACCTCATGCCACCCCTCCTGTATTTCCTGCTGCAATCTGTCTCAGGAACTCCAGGAGATTCCTCTGCATCTGTAATGCTGATGTTTCTGCTTCCTGCCTCTCTGTCCCAGCTCCAGCCAGAGACCTCCATGATAGTCTCTTCCCCTGTAACCTTTCCTCCTTGGAGGTTGCTGAATCTGTATCTAGACATCGGAGACATCTCCAGTGGAAAGACCTGCTTGATTCTGAATATGTTGCCTTTAAGCGCGGTACGGTCTCCATCACCTAGCCATTCTGTCTTGTCTCCGTCTATGGAAAACCTCACCTTTTCTCTTTCCACCGAGTAGTTAGCCTCTACTGGCTCTCCACGGATAGTCAATCCAACAACCCTGGTTTTCTGGTTTGGAGAGCTGTACCTTGACCTGGGAATTCTGATACCGATGTTGTTAAACTGTCTCCTTGTCTCCTCTGCCGCAGAGTCCTCTCCAAAGCTGTTTAGAGAGGTCCCTCCCTCGTTTATAGGGATGTCCTTCCACTCCAGATCCAGTTCAGGCTGTATGCTGTCTCTGAAACTACTGTGTGTGAATCCTTCCAGATCCAGCATCTCTATCACTGCATTATCATCCGACAGGAAGGATAGAAGGGTTTGGTTGTGACGGTCCAATACCTCAGGATCCACGTCCTTTGCCAGGAGTATGTCCGATGCTATCCTGTTTTCCGGATTAAACATGAAGGGCATTACACTCTCTAACCTGTATATCTCTCCTAGAAGGTGCACTCTATCACCCTCTATATAAGGTCCTTTCCTTCTGGATGCGACTGTCAGGTAGACTGTGCTGTTACTGTCCGAAACCTCTATCTCCAGTTCCACTCCGTTCAAATCATGTGTGGTTGTCCACGAACCTCCTTCCTTCTGGAAGTCAGATCCAGACTTTGAGATCTCTTTTCTGAACTCTTCAGCCCTGTAGGACAGCTCTACATTAAACTTTCCTGACTCTATCCTTTCATGCCCGGTCAGGACTCCGTAGTTCCCGATGTTGTAGGTTGTTAAAGTATCATTTATATATCCCACAGAGAAAGGACCGCATTCCTCCTCAAGACAGCCCTTCAATATGTTTCCAAACCTGTAAGGCCCTTCTATAACGCCTCCAACCGTGTCGCTGTAGTTTCCGTTCCCGTTCAGGTCAAAGTTTACTGTCGTGTATAGAGTTTTTCCGTCCTCCCTGATATCCGACAGGGCAAAATCAGTTCCAAGTATCGTGCCAGACCTGTAGACGGATTCCGACTCCGGAAGCCCGTCATCCTGGCCCAGCCTTGTATCTCTGAAGGAAGGAGTCCTCTGAATGTTTGACCTGTTCGCAAGCAGGGACACACTTGCTTCTGACGGAGGTACGCCTTCCACCTGCATCGAATAGGACATGCCCGAGTCTATCGACTGTGATATTCCTTTTAGTGTCTCCGGACTGTCCCTAGCTACAGCCCGGTCTAACCATCCTGTCCTTGAGAGGCTCTCCATTAGGTCTCCAGACCTCTTTGAAATTGATGTTCTGCTCCAGTCTGTTGGAGAAGGCGAGGATATCAGCGCTCCTATATAGATTACAACTAGCAGGCTTGAGATGACTCCTTCTATCGCATGCATGTATCCCTTGCGCATTTTGATCCTCTCCTCTTTTTTACTTCCAGAACTGCATTTTGGCCTTTACCAGTTTTTCTCCCATGTTTGAAAATCTCGTGACACCGATAACCTGGCCTGCATCTGCAGGAGGCTGTATACCTGCACGACCCACGATTCTGGACAGGGCCAGCACATTTCCTTCTGAGGTAAGTATTGCTGAGTTCAATCCTTCAAACCGGTAGCTCTTCTCTCCAAACCCCAGTATTGTTTCGTCCTCTAGACCAAGCTCCGTGGAATTAGTGAAATCCCAGCTACTGCTCACGAACGCAGTGTCATAGCTCTGGTTGTGTGATACTACCAGGAAATGTTTCTCCTCTCCGTTAAGAGCTATAGACCCGTAATGGACCGGTTCAACTGTATTAGTGTACGACTTGGATGCAGGAGGTTTGAAGGAACCTACACCTGGTGAACCTGGCTTGCTGAAGCTCTTGTGGGTGTCTACAAATGCAAACTCCTTGAACTCCATGTTGAAGTCCTTTGAAGTTGATAGAAGTAGTTTTAACTGGTTGTAGGACATATCAACTACCTCTCTCACCTTGTCTCGGTCCATTCCTCCGCCTTCTGATGCAAGCCCTACAGTCTTTATGACCTGAGGCTCCCCGGTTTTCTCGTGCCAGTCAGAGCCCTGCGAATCTCCGTCCTTCCAGAAACCAGTGTTCTCTATTAGCTGTGTTGAGAGAGACCACGCGGACAGTTCCACGCTGTTCCTCTCTATCTCCTCTGAGAACTGCGGGATTGTACCGAGTGAAGACGTGACTATGAATATCAGGGAGAGGAAGAACAGCAGAGATCCTCCAAGATAGTCTATGTATATCTGTCCTTTTCGTGAATCTAGAATCAAAGATATTTCACCCCAGCAGTGTCATTAGCCCTATATAGATTATAGTTCCCAGAGGAACCATCAGCATGGCGTGTTTGAATCCTGCTGCCACCTTTCCAGAGCCTATCTCTCCCGCTACAAGCCCGTTGAAAGTTCCTTGAACCAGAATCATGAGCAGGAACATTGACTTGTAGTAGCATAGCTTGGAGGTAGGATCCTGAGAAAGCCCTAGAGCGGGACATAGGCTGCATATAGGCTCTGCAAAAGATCCGGATATACAGAAGTTTGGAGGCGTCCCAATAAATCCGCCTCCACCTATATTTAGGAGAGGAGCCATTACCTTGAACAGCGCTATAAGTATTCCTATGAACAGGAAGAAGATGGCATATATTATATAGACCTGCTGCTGCAGCACTGCTTGCCTCTCCTTCTCTGCTTCTTTTATCGAGGATATATTTCTTGCTACTGAGTCAAGCGTCTCTGAAACATCTCCACCGGACTCGTAGGACTGCATTATTATTGATATCGATCTCCTGATAAGGTCTGATTCCCTTAATCTATCCTGGAACCGTTTCATGACTTCAGGGAAAGGTATGTCCCATGATAGCTGCTTCGCAGCCTTTTCTACAGAGTTGTTGAGTCTGCCATAATCAGTTTTTGCAGCGTTCTTAAACGCCTCGGGAAGAGACATTCCCGACTTCCTTGACTCTGATAGGTTTCTGAGGAATCCTGGGAACTCTCTTTCTATCTCCCTGTATTTCTTATTCTTGAAATACACGTATATTCCGTAAGGCGTGAATGATCCTATCAATCCTGCGAGAAATAGCGCTCCTCCTATGGACTTACTTACAGAAATGTATACAGCTACTGCTATTACCAGGAGAAGCCCTCCGGCTCCAAAAGAGCCGTATTCAACTTTCTGGGTCGTGGTCAGATTGTCGAGCCATTCCATTTTCTATCTCCTCAATTTTTTGTCTACTCTAGCGGTGAAGCGCCTTTAACTATAATTATGAACATTATTGATGCCATGGGAAGCAGCAGGAAGATTGTTGCTGTCTGTAATCCTAGAACCACTGCCTGTCCTCCTCCCAGGGCAGACATTATAGTTGAAAGTATTATCAGGAACACTGAACCCACTATCACGATGGTTATGTACATCTCCACCAGCAGGGAAAGCAGGTCTGTGAACTTGTCCAGCTCTCTACGGTAGTCCCTCATGAACTCGCTGGCCTTCTCGGATAGGTATGCCTTGAGATCTCCTCCCGTGGTAACCACGGAGTTCAAACCCCAAAGAAAGTTCTTGAACTTGTCTGAGGGAGTCCTCTCGGCTGCACTGTTTAAAGCCTCCTCCACGTCAGCTCCGAAGTTGTAGACATCTCCAGCTATCTTTGCAGCCTCCTTTGAAACCTCCCCGTATTCTTCAAAGTTGCCTAGCAGCTTGAACATGGCTGCCGGGGGATTACCGGATGAAGCTACAGTGGATAGATACAGGGTCGCAAAGGGCAGGTTGTGGTTGATATCCTCCTTCCTCCTTGCAACTTCTACCGACGGATACAGGTAGAATCCTCCAAAAGTAGCTACTGAAAGCACAACCCCTATGAAGAAACCTGCTATGACTCCTGCTATGACTCCTGCTATAGATTTCTGCATAAACCCTATGAACATTGACATTAGAGGGGTTGAAAGCATAAAGATGGATACAGCGGACATCATAGCTAGACTGAGATACTGTGTAAGTGTGTAGTTGATGTCCGCCTTCTGTAGATCTATCTTTGTGTCCTGGAAATACTCCTTGATCATCAATGCGTATCTACTGAACCAGTCCTCAGCCTTTGAAAGATACCATTTTTTAAGACCCACCTAACCACCCTTTTCTCCCTCAACTTTCCTCATGACCTGCTCGGGTCTGTCGTAATAGTTTGAGATTATCCGGGCCACGTCCTCGTAGTGTTTTATCTCGTTCTCCAGCATCCAGTTCAAAATCTTCTTCCGCCTGAGAAGCTCCTCCTGGACCTCCCGAGTCTCTATACCGTGCTCCTCAGCTATCTTTGCAAGTATCAGTGACTCTCCTGAGGTGTCAAACTTGTCATCGGAGGCGTCCCACCGGAACAGAGGATTCACTAGTGGTTTTTCCTCTTCCTTCGAATATCCTTCAAACTCGTAGATGTTATCCACTCTTCTCAGATACTCTCCCTGCCTACGCGTTCTCTTCATGAACAGGATCAAGTCAAGATTGTCTATTAGAGAGGGAGGAAGGTCTATAGGCTTTGTTGTAAGCCTGTCCATTACCTTGGAGAGGCTGGATGCGTGTATTGTGGACATTCCCGGATGCCCTGTAGAGATCTGCTGGAACAGTATATAGGCTTCCTCTCCCCTGACCTCTCCCACAATGATATAGTCCGGCCTCTGCCTTAGAGATTCTTTTAGGAGGTCGTCCAGTGTAACTCTGCCGGTCTCGTGCTCTCCAAATCCAAAGCCTTCCCTTGAGACCTCAGGCACCCAGTTAGGATGAGGCAGTCTTAGTTCAGGAGTGTCCTCTATAGACACTATCTTGAGCTCTGGCCTGATAAACAGGGAAAGTGAGTTCAGCATTGTAGTCTTTCCTGATGC
>JAXINT010000176.1:0-11630 GCA_034190605.1 Asbonarchaeaceae archaeon (SeqCode)
CCGTGTCAACCGTAAATACACCGGCCAGGGCTGCACTGATGAAAAGTACAGCTGTTATGAGTAGAAGTATGATAAGCTGTCTTTCAAACCTGAGATTTTCAACCCATCTCTGCACACTCATACACATCTCCTTACTTAAATTCCTAAACATAAATAACCCATTACAGAAAGCTATGGGAGACTAGCGCATCACACCTTAACCGCTTCTATGACCTGAAGCTCCTGCCAAGAGATTTTCCTAGTTGCGGTAACCTCTGCCCTAAAACCTCTTTTCTCAAGGTTGGAGATAGTTTTTTCGGGGTTGTTTAGCGAGGTCTGGGTGAGCAGGACTCTACCTCCCCCATTCAGGAAATCATAGACTTTCTCGATGAACCGGTCTATTACAGCTCTTCCTCCTTCGCCGCCGTACCATGCCAGCTGTTCACTGTCCCTACCTTCTCTTTCACCAGGTATGTATGGCGCATTAAAAGTTATAAGGTCAAAAGAAGAGTCAACCTCTGAGAAAAGATCGCTCCTATAGATCTTAAGGTCTAAATCGTTTCTATCAGCGTTTTTAACTGCAGACTTCACTGCTTCAGGGTTTACATCTACAGCCTCAACCTCTACACCTCTAGAAGCAGCTATTATAGCAAGGAACCCGCAGCCCGTGCCGACATCCAGGACATCTGCCGAGTCAAGATCCTGTTCTGAAAGCGCTTCAGCAGATAGGTATGAATCCTCTCTAGGAACATACACCCCTTCAGGCACTTGGAACTCAAGATCTTCCCAGAATACTTTTTCAACCATCTTCCGTATTTCTCAACCGTTTAAGAGTTTCCTTCAGTTTCAGAAATCCCTTGTGCATGCAGGAATGACATATCTGCCTCTCCTTGTGCTCTTCCTCTTCTATAGCCTTTCCGCAGAGTTTGCAGTTTTTTACCATAGGTTTTCCTCCAGGAACTCTGATATCTCGGCTAGCTCTCTCACCTCAAGGTTGTTGACCCTATCCTCGCTGTGAGGTATCCTGTCACGCATCCTTTTTGCTTTTTGCTTCGGAATGTTAAGTATGTGGCGGCCGTCCACAAATGCGTTTCTGATTTTCTTCCTCCGGTTAGTAAAGAGAGCTCTTATCGTGCGGTTGAATGCTTCCTCATCTCCGGTATATATTTCATCGTTCCGGGGATAGAGCTTTACCAGTGCAGAATCTACTTCAGGTTCCGGTAAAAAACTAGAAGCAGGTATCTCCTTGAGGTATACAGGTATAAAGCTCATCTGGCACCTAACAGATATTCTTGAGTAGTCCTTAGATCCTGGTGAGGCTACAAGGCGTTTAGCAAACTGTTTCTGGAATGTAAGCACCGAGAGCTTTCTCTCCCTTCCGAGCATCTCTATTATAGAGCTGGATATCTGGTAAGGAGGGTTGGAGACGCACTTGTCGAAATCAGGTAGATCAAGATCAAGAACATCGGAACTGTGTATCTCCACGTTTTCCAGGTCTGAAAGTTCCTTCTCCAGGATCTCAACCATTTGAGGGTCTTTCTCCACGGTGTGGACCTTTCCAGCCCTTTCAGCCAGTTTCCTGGTAAGAGTTCCGAGCCCTCCACCTATCTCAAGAACGGTGTCGGAACCTCCTATCTCTGCTTCTTCAACCTCTTCCTCAAGGAGTCTCTCATCGTTGAGAAAGTGCTGGCCCTTGAGCCTGTCCGGGCTGAAGCCGTAACGGTTGAGAATTTGCTTTATCATTCTTGGAATCCTTCCTGTAAGAAACAGCGAGTTGTCTCACGCTATTTTTTCCTCACTCTATTCCTATATATTTCTCCCGGGATTCGGATCTTGGAGGTGGAACGAACAGGTATCTCTTGCATCCTCCCTCCAGCTCCTTCTCTATCCTCTTCCTTACAAGCTTTTCAGGGTCTGGGAGTAGATCAACTCTATCCTTTAGGTCTGCAAAGCTCTTGAAATCAGATTTTTCTCTTTCCTCAACTATCTCCCACATGTGCTTGTCGCCTACAGAGGGCAGGAGCTGTAGAGAGTGCTGTCTAGGAGTTATGGGCTGTGCCTTGTTGAAGAACTCTACAAACCTGTCTTCGTTTTCCTCTATCAAGTCTCTAAGTATGTATTCCAGCTCGGACTCAGCATTTCCGGTAAGCTTGTCCGATGTAATCTTTCCTTTTATGAACTTGACCTCTTCTCTATCTCCGCTTCCTATATAAACCTCATCTCCGGTCTTCAGATGCACGCCTGGGCGGGTAACTACTTCTAAAATGTTGAAATTTGTCTTTCCGATTATCTGGGCTAGAGGTTCATCCCCCTCTCCAGGTTTTCCGTGTTCTAGAAAGTCAAGCACAATTGCGTAATCATCCTTCATTTTGAAACACCTCCGTTTCATGCGCTGTACGAGCTGCAGATCTCTGCTATCTTCTGCTTCTCGTCCTCGTCAAGTCTTAATCTCTCTTTGGAGAATAGAGCTTCAACCTCCTTCTCGTGACATGGTAGGATCTCAAGTATCTTGAAGATGTGTTTCTCCTTCAGAGACTCTACACCCTCAAGCTCCTCCTTAAGCTCGTTAAAGCCTTTAACAGTCTCTATCTTCGTGTTTTCGCGGAGATGTTCAAGACCTGCGTTCTGCATGGGTTTAAGAGAATCGCCGCTCTCTTCAAGCGCCTCCTTGACTTCTACCGGGCTTATTTCTTCTGATTCAAGTATTTTCATCGTTATCATCCTCAGTTAAAAGATCTCAAGACTTGATCCTGCTGTCTAGTTCTCTTCCGCAGGCTTGAGGTGTGCGGGATGCGCAGCAAAGCTCTTCTTGCTTCCGTTGTCCTTGAGTTCAACTATGTAGGAGCCTCCTCTCTTCTCCCGTACCTCTGCGGTTCTTCCGTGGAACCTTGGATGTGGGAGTCCTTCGTGTACAGCTGGATCAATATCTATAACTGCGTTGTCTCCTGGATTGAACTCCTGGAAGTAGTTGGATAGGCCTGTCCTATCTCTTGCGCTCTTCGACATCTTCCTTCTTGTCTTGTTCCGTGTTCCCTGTGATTTCTTTGCCATCTTAAATCACCTATTATTTTTGTGGTTGCGGATAGTTCGCACTACCCAGATCCTTCTACCTAAACCACTCTTCCTGCACTCATTTTTAAAAAGGTTTTGCCACTCCAGACAGCAGCCTGATCAAAGCAATCTATACTGATTTCAACCTTAAGCAGATAGTTTTTAACATATGTGTGTCTGAACCCGCCTAAACCAAACATTTATAAGTAGGCGGTAAAAATGGGGCTATACGAGGCTAAATAGTGGGGTCAAAAAACTACCTATGGGCAGCGGGGGGGGCGCTACTTGCTACGCTATTCGGAGGGCTCTCCTGTGACTATGAGGATACTCAAGAGATATCTCCTCAAAATCGAGAAGTGATAAAGGAAGAAATAGAAGAAGAACTAGAGGAGGCAAAGGAAGAAGAGAAGAAAAAGGAAGTTGTGGATCGGACCTACGAATTCGATGTTCCTCATAACGAGAAAACCTATACCCGGATACAGGAGGAGGTGGAGAACAGTTCTTTCAAGACTATGGTAGAAGCCACCTACACCAGAGTGGGTGGGCGTATCAACTCCAGGTCTGACATGGAAAGGAATCAGGAAGAGGTAAAAAGTGAAGATATAGAGTTCCCGAAAGTAGAGGAAGGTCTGGAAGACTTCTATCAAGATGCAATTGCCAAAGATGTATATTCCATAGATTACACTAGGGATGGTTCATTTGGCGACCTAAGAGAGATGATAAAGCTTGAAGGTCATGGAAGCATGACTTCAATAGCACAGGACGAAGACGAGACTTTCTTCCTTACAGCCCACCACCTGAAACCTCCTAAAGTAGTCAGAACGCCTTTTGGAACTTATAAGCTGGAGGATAGTAACATGTATTACAAGACCTATGATGACCATCCACGCGAGATAGATCTTACCTATGAATTCGGGGATAAGGACATAGACGCCGCAGTACTCTCAGCTGAGACTACTGAACCGGACATAAACAACCTCTTCGCAGATATAGAGAAGATTGAAGAAGGAAATGTTGTAGTTAACTCCGGTTTCCCTCTAAACCTGGAGAAGAGCTGGACAGTAGGGAATATAACTAGCAAAGGACTAGATGAAGTGGGTAAGAAGTTCCCGTCGGAGAAGGACGCATTCTACATCATGGATAAGCACACGAACACGGGAGAATCAGGCTCCGCTATATACGTGCTTGACAAGGGAGAGGATGGTGAGTTAAAACCCAGGCTAGCAGGGATAGTAAATTGGAGTTATACAAAAGCACAGGCTGTGAACGGTACTGCTAACATAGGAAAAATACTTGAGATGCTCGAAGACCAATGGATATTCATGGAGCCAGATGTCAAGTGAAGATAAATTCCTAAACTTCTGACATCTCTTTAGATGTCCTTGTATCCCTCAGGCTTCTCTATATCAACAACATCAAGCTCCTTGCACTCTGCTTCAGTGTCTAGGATCTGGCTTACAGAGGGCTTGGTCTTGGACTTGTCTCCAGAGATCAACTCCTTCACGTAAAGACCTGCCTCTCCCTTGACCTCCAGCTCCAGCTCTTTCTCTCCCTTCTTCTCCCAGGACACGTCCAGCACCTTCCTCTTCCTGGTCTTTGATGCGCGCCTGTGGTCAACCCTTGTGGGAGTCTTCTGTTCCACTGTTCCCTTCAGACCCGACAGGCCTTCCAGATCGTCCTCGCTAACCTCTTCCGAAAGCTCAACCAGCGCCCTGTAGGTCTTGTCCGATCTCCTGGACTTCACATCCTCCACAATATCCTTCTCGCAGAACTCAAGGTTGAATACCTGTACCTTGCCCTCGAACCTGTCGTTTATCTCCTCCTGCAACTCTTCCAGGTCTATATCTCTTTTCTGCGGCTCCAATAGTTCTATAACAAATTCGCGCTTTCCAAGGCATCTAGCATCTACATCCTCTCTGCCTGCACCGTGGAACTTGGTTTCAAGGCCTTCAGTAGCTTCTATGAGAGGTTCTGCTATAAGCTCCTGCACTGATTCCTGATACTGCTTTCCTGTCCAGTCACAGTCATCGCATCCCTTGCCCCTACAGTTTCCGCATGGCCACTCAGTCTGTGGGATTCCTCTCTCAAGCTTGTTGTAGAAGCCATGTATCAGCATGGAGTTTATCTGGAGCTCAACCCTGTCCTTATCCATGTCCACGATAAAATTAACGTCAGGTCGTTCGAAATCCACGGTAGTGTCTATTCCGCGCTCCTCTTCCAGTCTTTCCTCAACTTCCTTACCTATCAGCCGGTTTAGCTCGCTTTTTATAGGCTCTACCCACTGCAGTCCGTACTCCTCCCAGAGCTCTTCCTCGGCCTCAACAACTTCGGAAGGCGGTCTGGTACCTGCAAGATAGGTTCTAAGCTCGTACCTTCCTAGCGCATTCATTGCCAGGTCTGCAAAATGATCGAGTTCCTGGAAAAGGCCTCTACATATTTTGCAGCTCTCCGACCTGTCAACTTCCCTGTCAGGAACCGCTTCCGGATCTATATCTTCCTCTTCAATCTCCTCGCCCTCTTCCAGCATTTCTTCTATAATGAGCGCTCTCTCGAAGTTCTCCAGGCCATGACCTAGCCTTGCGAACTGTCTTCCAAAGCAGTGGTCGCACAGCTCCAGTCCTGACAGCGCCTCAGCCTTCTCTGTAATATCCATCTCCAGAGCAGGGTTTGGGGTCAAGAGTTAAAAATGGGTGGAGTTTTTCCATGTCAGGAGAGATATGTGAGGAGTCGTTAGAACTCAGTCAAATAAGAAATCTAACCCTCCGATATTATCTTGGCTATAGCCTCTACAATCTCCGAATCCTGGTTCAACTGCCAGTAGTCCTTTCCAGAACCTACTTCCGAACTCCCTAAAATTCCAAAAGCTATGAGAGTCTTCCAACGCCTGTATAAAGCGTCTCGAGATATATCTGCCGCTTCTGCTAGCTGTTTCTTGTTATAGGGGATTTTAGGGTTGTCCAGTAAGGTCTCAACTATCTGGACTGTTATCTCATCCAGGATAAACTCTAGCTTCCCCTCCTGCTGTTCTCCTTTTCTCTGCACTTGTGGCATGTCCTCTCTTTCACACCCAGCATTTATAAGCCTTTGCACGCATAGATGTGTGCGGAGGCGTACAAAAGATGTCGGATTATGACAGATATCAAATCTCCGTACTAACCAAATTATGGCGCAGAAACCTATTCGGAGGCAAATACGAACCTATAGAAAAACTATTCTCAGACATACCCAAAGAAAGACGGAATGAAGCAAAGAAAGGCGTAGAGGAACTAAGGAAAGATGGACTAATACTATACCACAAAAATGGGAAATGCGCATCCATAGATACAAAGCACAAGTCCAGAGTCCGAGAAATACTTAAAGGCGAAGTCAAAGATTACATACTCGAACTAAGATGATTCCGCCGGTAGAAAGGTTAAACATTACATCCTCCTACATCTTTTCCTCTTTCAATAGGTAGAAAAACTCCTACCATTCTATCTCCGCACTTCAAAACCTTCAAGACCCTCAGGCTCCTCAAAATCGACCTCCACATCTTCAACCCTGGCGCGTTCAGGACCTTCATGACAGAACCGGATCATCTCCTCGACTTTTTCCTCCTCTCCTTCAAAAACTGCCTCTACGCGGCCGTCATCCAGGTTCTTGACCCAGCCCTTGACTCCGCGCTTCCGGGCCTCCTTCCTTGTAGTTGCTCTGAAGAAGACTCCCTGGACCTTTCCAGAGACAAAGACATGTGCCTGCTTCATGACTTTCTAGTTCGTGCCAAGTTTTAAAATAAGCTGTGGCACAAAAAAGGACTCCATGGACGGGAAGCTGAGGAAAACTGTTGTAGGTGCATCTGTAGCAGCTGTAGGTCTGATATCAGCGGTAACACTTATAGGCTGGAAAGAGATATTTGGAGCGCTAATAAGCTCTTCACCGAGGTACATGGCTCTTGGTTTCGTGGTAAGCCTTGGCACATGGCTGGCCTGGTCTATATCATGGATAACAGTGGTTCATCATGTAGGGCACAGCTTCTCTTTCGCAAAGCATCTGATGGTGTTCTTCGGAGGGCTTTTCGCAAACAACATAACTCCAATGGGTAGGATGGGGGGAGAACCGTTCATAGCATGGGTTTTATGCAAGAACTCCGATGTAAGCTATGAGAAGAGTCTTGCAGCGGTCTTTTCAGCAGATCTGATAAACACGCTTCCATTCTTCTCCATTTCAGTTATAGGGCTTCTGATGTTTGTCATTCTGTACCCTACAACATTTCTCGTTAAGTTCCTAGGAACATTGCTGGCAGTCGTAGGTATAGCTATAACAGCAGCCCTGGTTACTGCCTGGATCAGGAAGGACTTTGCAGAGGAAATGGCAGTATTTATCAGCAGTATAGTAAAGGAGGCCCTAAGCAGACTTGGATTACTCACCAAGAAGCTGGAAGAAAGGCTAAATAAAGAAATGATCCAGGAGAAAGTTGACAGCTTCTACTATACAGTCCATTCCGTTGTATCCACAAGGAAGAGGCTATTCAAGGCAGTTATAATGTCTCATCTGGCCTGGTTCCTCGAGATCGTGGTGCTGTATATCTTCCTCATTGCCGCAGGATGGGTTGAGCCCAGATTTACATACATACTTCTCATCCTGCCTATCTCCAACATAGCATCTTACTTCCCTTCTCCCGGAGGTATAGGAGGGTTTGAAGCCGTACTAGTACTACTACTTGTATTTATAGCAGGAATACCTGTATCTACAGCTTCTGTAGCAGTAATACTTTACAGGACAGCCGCATACATATTACCAACTATTGTAGGAGGCTTCTGCGTGTTTGAACTATCTACAGGCGCCTCAGGCATCAAGAAGATATTTGAGGAGGAATGATAAGAGGTGTTTAAAACGCCTTTCTGAAGCTCATTCTGAGTTCCGGAGGAAAAAGTCTACCATGCAAAACCTTAATTTCGCCATCAGAGCGTAACCTGACCGGGGAAACTTATAAATAGCGATAGCTCAAAAATCTGTAATCGTGGACAGGCAAAACGCAGATCTGTCCGTTTTACGGAGCTGATCATAAATGCCAGAAGAAGTTGAGCTCTCTAGCGAGGAAGATACCGGAGAATATGAGATAATACCAATGGGACCTATAAGAAAACTTGAGAAGCGTATAGAACAGCTTGAAAAGGGTAAGGGCGGAAGTCAAGGAGATTTCACCAGAGACATCCTTGACATAATGAAGGCCAACCAGAAGATAGTCAATGACATGGTCAAGTCCACTGATCAGCTCCACAACTCCGTGGAAGTCCTTACCAAGAAGATGGACAATGTAGCAGACTCCATTCAGAGCTTTATGGATCTACTGGAGGAAGCATCTGAAGCGTCTCTGGAGGAGGACGTATCAGGTAACATCTCGGAGAACCTTGTCTCTCCTATCAAGGACACGATGGAGGATCTAAGAGACACTAACGAGAAGATGCTGGAGGGACTTGGAACGATAGACAAGAGCATAGGAAAGCTGGAGAAGAGGATAAAGAGACTTTACGCATCGCAGAGAGCTTCACAGAGCAGCAACAAGTCCGGAGGTAGGCAAAGGCAGTCCTCAGGTAGGAATAGAAGTAGGAGGTCGGGCCAGTCGTCCAGAGGTTGATATAAAATGCTGTCCCAAGAGCGCAGTCAAGAAATCAAGGAGTCCGTTCTATTACCTCTATCGATTGGAGGAAAGCGCAAAGGGATAACTGCAGTTATAGCAATACTTATGCTTCTCATGATGACAGTTGCAGCAGCAGGAGGAGCCTATGTATGGATGCAGTCTCTCCAGAAGCAGTTCCAGGAGAGAGGAGAAGCAATAGCCAACCGGGATGCACAGATAAAAGGTATGCAATGTTTCAATCAGGGAGGGGACGGGATAGTAGAAGTGTTCTTTAAGAACTCCGGAAGAACCGAGCTCGACCTCTCTCCCATAGACATGGATGTCAAGGACTTTGCAACAGGAGATATAAATGCAACTCTGACAAGGACAGGACTCTCCCTGTCTACAAATACCGGCCTAAGTTCAGGAGTGTCTCTACAGGGAAACACTGACTTCTCCTCACCAGGAGATTCAGCTCTGTACGAGATAACTCTGGACAGCAAGCTGGACACGGGCAAGGAATACCAGGTTGACTTCTCGTTTACCGGAGAGGAGGGTCTTTCAAGAGGACAGCCATGCGAGGCCGAGGCGAGATAGACCGTATTTTTCCCGTTTTCTAGCAAATTTCTAGCAAATCTTTTTTAAGCAGCTCTACTAATTTACTACCTACAGGGATTCGAATAGGCACGACCAAACTGAAAGGTGTTAACAAAATGAAAATGCAGAAAGAAGGTGAAAAAGGAAGTGAAAAAACAGGAAATCAAAGATTTAACTTGAACTACTTTCTCTCTAGTAGAAAGGCGCAGTCAGGTGTTGTAACAGCAGTTATAATAGCAGGAATACTTGTCGCAGGCATAAGTTCCGCATATACCTGGGGCCTACCCATTCTTAGGAAACAACAGGATACTGAAAAGCTGAAAAGTACTCTTGGGACCTTTGAAAAGCTCTCCAACGAGATACAGAAGGTGGCGAGGAGAGGAGGTTCCAGCAAGATAGAATTTGATGTGGGAGACGGGATATTGAAAGTTAACATATCGGACAATGCAGTGGTGTACAGCACGATTACCTCCGCAGCCTATGTATCAACCCAGGAATGGGTGCCTCTGAACGAGAACGACCTGAACGGTATAGAAGAGGTAGGGCTGGAGTCAAGGACAGGGACGCTTGGAAGGGACAAGCCCGGGATAATAATTGGAAAGGCAGATCTGCAGGGAGACGAGTACAGGACAGAATACCGGCTGGAGTACAGACAGCTACATGATCCTGGAGCAGAAAGCACGCAGCTTATAGAACTGGAGAAACAGGGCAACCTACAGGTAACAGGAGGACAGCACCAGATAATCGTGGAGAAAGGAGGAGAGGAGATTAGAGAGGTAGGAGCTGTATCAGGCAGACCTCTGAAGGTGCAGAAAATACTTATAAGGATATCCTAGGGCTGTAAAAAGGATAGTAAAGAAGCATGGAAGGTAGAAAAGGCCAGTATGGAGTTATAGAGCAGGTGATGATATTCGGGTTTGGGATAGCTATAGCAGTAGGTTTCCTGCTGGCTTTTGAGGCTTTTGGGGCTGATGCAAAGAGCCAGGCATTGGAAGATCAGAGAGAGATACTGGCAGACTGGACGGCCTCTCATGTAGTTCAGCTGGTGAACACTGGAGGAAAAGGAAGTCTGACATTTTCGCTTCCAGAATCTATAGCGGACGAGGACTACATAATAGAGTTCGGTGACAGCGGTGTATCTGTTACCGCTGGAGGAGGCTCATACTCAAGTACTGACCTGAACGGTCTTGAGGACAAGTACAGGTTTGAAGGCGAGGTATCCGGAGATTTTGAAACCGCGACAATAAGGTTTACCGGAGAAAGCGTGATAATAGAGGGATCATAATGGCTGTAGACTTGCTAAAACTCATACGGAAGCTTAGAAGAGCTAAAAATAGGAGAGGGGGCGGTGGAGAAGGAGGTTCCGGAGCTGTAGCCGGGTCAGGACAGGTAGTTGTCAAGGAGAAAGTAGAAGAAAAAGAAAAGGAGGCAGAAGAAGAGAAGGATGAGGGAGAAGGAGAGGAGGAAGATCCTTTTGAGGAGGTTAAAGAGGTAGAGAAAATCGGTCTATATCCTGGAAAGGAGTCTACCAGTTGGATAGAGGAGTCCAAGGGTGAAGAACGCAAGGAAAAGGAGAAACAAGATGAGGAAAGAGATATAGAAAGGAAATATCCTCTTATACCTCAGGATCCTTCTGAAGGCGAAAAAGTCTTTGCATGGGCGCATATAACATACGATGAGGAGGAAGAGGAACTTATCTACAGGATGATAGAGCCCGATCTGTCCGAGGAGAACAGAGAAGTCCTTGAGACTATAGAGGACATACTCAAGGAAAGGCTAGATGTAGATTTCGAGCAGCTGAAGAAGGAAGAGGCAAAGAACTACATGCAAAGGAAGGTCAGAGAGATTCTTGAGGAGAAAGACTTTGGTATATCTGAGGAGGACAAGGACATAATCGAGTACTACGCCTACCGCAACTTTGTGGGGCTCGGAAAGATAGAGCCACTTATGAACGACACGGAGATAGAGGACATCTCCTGCGATGGGATAGACATCCCTGTATACATCTACCACCGTGATCCGGAGATAGGATCTGTTAGGTCCGATGTGAAATTTGGGGACGAGGAGGAGATGGATTCTTTCGTAAGGAAGCTTGCTCAGAGATGTGGAAGAAGCATATCAATGGCGGAGCCTCTGCTTGACGGAGCTCTACCGGATGGATCAAGAGTACAGGCAACTCTAGGAACCGACATAGCAAGGAGAGGTACAAACTTCACCATAAGAAGGTTTACCGAGGAGCCGTTAACACCCATACACCTGCTGGAATACGGGACAATAAGCGCAGAGATGATAGCCTATCTATGGATGTGCGTAGAAAACGGCAAGTCATGCCTTATATCCGGAGCTACTGCATCAGGAAAGACTACAATGCTGAACTCACTTTCCCTGTTTATCAGGCCAGAGC
>JAXINT010000167.1:0-4990 GCA_034190605.1 Asbonarchaeaceae archaeon (SeqCode)
GAAATTTTTAGAACATACCACTATGACCGTGAGGATCGAAACTAGATTAGGTCTGCATTGACCTCACATATAATTTTATACCGCGGGTTACAATTCTTCTGTTGGATGTAAGAGATGGGAGATACCAGGAAAGGCCAGGGAATAGAAGTGGACTTTGCGATAGGGATGGCAGTTTTCGTGCTTACAGTGGCTTTCGGATTCTACTACATCTCTCAAGCAGTTGACCCTGCAAACCCCTTCGAAGAACCTGTAGATAAAGCTTCCAAGAGAGCAGTAGACCTATTTGAGGGCCAGAACTCCTGGAAAGTGATGGAGAGCAGGATAATGGCCAACAGCACACTAGCAGAGAATAGCTACCCTATCGAAATATCTTTCTCATTCCCCGAGGCGCTTGACCCGGACTCAACTCTTATAACAGGCAGCGCTGGAGGAGAGATTCCTTCACAGCAGGACTACAACCTGAACGAGACAGTACTTGTGCCGGACATAGATAGAGGCAAGAACAGGTACAGTCTTGTATATACAGAGGAGACCAACCTGACAGATAGGACTTATAGCAGCAACCTGCAGAGGAGTGGAGATACGGTTCAAAACTCAGATATAGAGGTCGAATATGACAACAAGGGAATCACCAGGCTCATATTTAGCGGCGAGGAGTTCGTAAAGGAATCGGATCTTGCAGGTTCGGACGGTAACCTTGACCATACAGACGGCGCATTAAGAATCCTCACCCATTACAGCGACAGGGAGAGCAAGGACTTCAGAATTTTTGACAGGGATAACCGGTTAAGGTGGTTCCACAACAATTCAGGACAGGCAAGCTACAGCTTCACGCTTACAAAGGACTTTGAAAGACTTTATGTATCGGATGGAAACAGAACTGTAAACCTGTCAGGAGGTGGCACACATTACTCCGGTACTACAGACTTTGCAGACTTCTACTACAAGGACAGGTCCTACGGAATGGCGCTTATAAGTCCAGAAATGAGCATGACTGTTGAGAGGGAGACTGCTGGAGGGCCTGGAGGTCCAGGGGGTCCCGGGGGGCCCGGAGGTCCAGGAGGACCTGGAGGACCTGGAGGCGGAGGAGAGGGTGGTGGTCAGGGTGATATAAAGGTAGATATAACTGTATCAGACAGCAATGCTGGGAGGAGGTTCCTTATCTATCCACATACGGGAGACTATCAAAGCGCACTAGACGAAAGAGATCTATTCTACAACCAGCCAGAGATCAGAGTCCTCCCAACCGTGGAGAAAAAAGGGCTTAGAAAGAAATATGTTCAGGGCTTCGGTAACCAGTCATACCAGGAGATAAGTTCAGAGCTAGGGATAGGGGATCTAGAATACAACCTCTCTATCAAAGGAGTTTTAGAGAGAGGTAGAGAGATCCCCCAAGGAGGTGAGATCTCGGTCTACAGCTTCCCTGTGTCCTTCCTTGGGAGGTGGGGTAACTTCACCTCTAGAGACTTCAGGATAGGTGTCTGGAGCTGATTTCCAGCTAGGATAGCGCTATCCTTCAAGCCTGACTTCTTCCCCTGAATCCTCTTCAGCATCTTCTGCTTCCTCTCCAATGTTCTCCAGGATCTTCCTGAAGTAGTTGGGAGAAAACCATGTCTGCTGTCGGTTCTCAAGGATTATGCGTTTTCCTCTATCCGTGTCTACAACCCTTACCTTGGTCTTGGTCCTGTCTTCAAGGTTCTCTATCCTTGACTCTAGGGTATCCAGCTTATCTTCGATGTTTGTAAGCTTGTCTCCCACGCCTTCAGCGTTTTCTGTCTCTGAATCAGACATTTTCTATTCACCAGAAAGAAGTTGAGAACCTGTTTTTAAATAGGGGCGGGGAATTCACATCTTAGAATTGGTATGGAAAAAGGAGAGGCTGCTCCAGGACTCCGAAAACCGTTGAGTCCCGGAGCTTCTTACACCGCTCCGGGCATTGGAAGTTCAGAAGCCGTGTTTCTGGCTCTCTCCAGCTCAAGCTGGTTTCTGACATCCTCTAGGTCTCTCCTCATCTCGATGATCATTGACATCAGAGCCGCTTCTGCCTTGTCCTCTGCCCTGAACTTATCAATGAACTTCCTGTACTTCTTCACTTCTCCGAGGATTTTTCTGAATAGGGATTTCCTGTCAGGGTCGAGCCTTGATTTCAGGTCCTCCCATTTTTCCAGGTTTTGGTCCAAACTGTCTTTGCGTGGTCGTCTTTCCAGTCGTATCTTTTGATCCATCTGAAACACCTGTTTTAGGCTTGGATAGAGTTCCTTTTTAAGCTGTCAGTGTAGTTTCCGGAAGCCGGGAGAGCGACATCTCAGAAGAGACATCCCCTTTCTAGGGTAAGACAAAGGGAAAAATCAGCTTCTTCTAGCGGAAACCGGTCATTTCCTTTAAATATTTCCAGGCCAAAAGGAGGTAGTGTAGATATGGAAAGTATCATAACAGACGCAAGAGTGCTAAAAGACGAGTTCATACCAAGAGAAGTAGTGCACAGAGACTCGGAGATACAGGAACTTGCAGACGCTCTTAAACCCTTGATAGAGGGAGAACACGCCGAGAACTCAATGCTCTTTGGACCTCCAGGAACGGGAAAGACGTGTATATCGCAGCACACTCTTGAGAAACTGTCAGAAGAACACCTGGACCTAAGGCACCATTATATAAATTGCTGGGAGAACTACAACCGATTCAGAGTTCTGTACAAGGCACTGGAAGGGCTGGGAAAGACTCTAGACGTATTCAGGAGAAGCACCCCTACAGATGAACTACTTTCCAGGCTTAAAGAGGATCTAGAACGGCCTTATGTACTTATACTCGATGAAGTAGACCAGCTCGAGGATGAAGAAGTACTTTACGACCTTTACACGGTTCCCATGCTCACGGTTATACTGATCGCGAACAGAGAGACCTTCTTCCATAAAATGGACGACAGGATCAGGAGCAGACTCATGAGTTCAAAGAGAATAGAATTCAAGAAGTACAGGACAGAAGAGCTTGAAGATATACTCCAAGACCGGTCAGAATGGGGTTTGAGGCCTGATGCAGTTGATAGATCGGTTCTAAGGAAGATAGCGCTTTCAGCTGATGGAGACGCACGGATAGCTATAGGTATCCTTAGGTCAGCTGCAAGGAAAGCAGAGAACAAAGATGCCAAAAAGATAACAAAAGATATGGTACAGAACTCCTTACAGGATGCAAAACAGGATCAGAGACAGAAAAACCTTGATAAACTTACAGAACATCAGCGCCTGCTATATGAAATAATAGAAGAGGAGGGAGAAATAGAGCCAAGCGAGCTTTACAGTAGATATAGAGAAGAAGTGGACGAGCCCCGATCAGATAGGATGCTGAGGAAGTATCTAAACAAGATGGTGCATTACAACCTGATTGATTCCGAGGGAGAAGGTAGGTGGAGGGTCTACAAGAGCAAGTGAGGTCCGATCAATCAAGGAAGCATTATTGATAAATGGATTAACCTCCACAAAGATATGATGAATCGGGAACTGTCTAGTTCTATTTTTTGAAAGTCTTTTTCAAGCACCAGTATTATAGACCTGAATAAAAAGCTCAAAAGTATTTACTGGAGGTTTACTCTCTATTGCTCAAGAAAGACCTCGTACCTTCCTTCTGTCTTGACCCTGAATGCTAGCTTTCCTCCTATATCTGTCAGTAGGTCTACATTCCTGTAAGGGCCAAACTCGTGGCCATCGTAGACTATAAACCATTCATCGTCCTGGCTAGCCTTGTAAGCCAGCTTTCCGTTTATAGCCTTGAGAGCGCTGACCTGATCGTATTTCTTCTGTTCTTCCCCTTCAATTACCACGAACTGGCTGTCATCATTCTCAGCCTTGTATGCAAACTTTCCGTCAAAGACCTCTACCGCTCCAACTTCTTCGTAGTCCTCTCTTATCTCTTTTCCACCGCGGACTACAAAGCTGTCTCCCTTATCTCTTACAGAGTAGACCGGTTCTCCGGCAAGAACATCTATGTTTTTGATATTGTCGTATTTCTTGCCTTTCTCACCGTTGGAGACCACAAAGTGGTTTGAGAGGTCGTCAACAGCTATGTACATAGGTTTATCTCCTGCATCAATCAGACTATCTATAGAAGAGAATCTTTCGCCTTTCTCTCCACCGTGTACTACAAGGTGTTTGCTTCCGTCAAATGCTATGTATGCGGGTTCTCCTCCTATCATCTTTAGGTTCCTTATGCGGCCGTAGCTATCTCCCTTCTCGCCGTCACGGATCAGGAACTTGTTAGATCCTTTTGGAGACGCAACAAATCCCGGTGTTCCACCTATATCTATTATTTCGTTCACGCTGTCGTAGTTGTCAGAGATCTTATCTCCATCCCACACAACAAACTCCTTGTCTTCCTTAGCTGCTACATATGCGGGCTTTCCAGCCACATCTTTAAGAGAGCTTATTGAGATGTAGCTGTCTCCTTCCTCTCCACCAAAGACAACGAGATTCTGGGACAGGTTGTTCCTTGCTATATATGCAAGCTGTCCACCTATATCAGCCAGTCCTTCGATACCATTGTAGCTCTGGAGTTTCTCTCCATTATAGACTACAAACTGTCTTGAGGCTTTTTCCGATGCTATGTATGCCAGTTTTCCACCTATATCCTTGAGGTTCTTGACATCAGGATAGAGACCTACTCTACCGAAGTTTGGCTTGGAGGGTTCATCCTTCCCAGTGTCTAGAGACTCATCTCCCTTCTCCTTGTCTTCAGCTTCTTCACCGGTCTGGTCTCCTTTAGGCTTCTCTACACCTTTTTTGTCGCCTGTATCTTCAGGAGCCTTTGTTCCAGTGCATCCGCTTACCAGAAAGGCCGTAGCCAGTAAAACTATAAGTAAAGCGACAAGATTCTTATCCATAGCTTTGGTGTTTGAAACCCACATATAAAAACGTGTCCCTTCACTCTACCTCCGCCAGATTTTATCTCCCTTATCTCCCCTCAATTCTACCACGTTAGGATTGATAGAGACTTGAGATAA
>JAXINT010000167.1:5000-11578 GCA_034190605.1 Asbonarchaeaceae archaeon (SeqCode)
CATAGCTTTGGCGTTTGAAACCCACATATAAAAATGTCCCTCTCTCCCTCCGGCAGATTTTTATCTCCCCTCAATTCTACCCTACTATGATTGAGATTGATACAGACTTGAGATAAAGACCTTTAAACCTGGAGGACAAAAGGAGGTATGAGGTGTCAGGACTGAGACCACAAGTTACTATAAAGACCAGTCAGCCGTTCCAGAGAGACATCATACAGGAGCATTTCAAGGAAGAGGAGATGCAGGAGATAATGGACTACAGAGATCAGCTGATAGAACAGCTCACAAGGAACCTGGAAGCCCTGGATGAGATGGAGAGGATTTCAGGGCTTGAGTTCATGGATATAACTCTTGATGTGTGGGTATTCCAGGGTAGAGACAGCGCAGTGCCGTCGCCTCTAATGGTCCCAATGAGAGGAAGTCTTCAGGCCAGTCTCATGGAATTAATGTATCTGATAGCAAAGGAGCTTATATACGAGAACAAGATGGAACTAGAGGATCATCCAATGCTGGAAGCTGGAGAAGAGAAGCTTGATGTTATCGCAGGTATGCTTGCATACAGGGCTCTGGAGGAGACTGAAACACAGCGCAACATAGAGGAGACATTGAAGAAGAAACCGTTCAGCAATCAAGACAAGACCTGGGACCTCGTAAGGGAGAAAGTCGGGGAATGGAAAGAGAAAGATCAGTCGCTTCTTGAATTCCTAGGTATTGAGAAAATCGAAAGGGAAGAATAAACGGTTCTATGCAACCTTTCTATAGTTATTTCTATGGTGCTGGTAGTTTAGACCGCCGTCACCCGGATCAGGCGCCTTGGCCTTGACCTCTGGCTGGTTCTTTACATCAGGGTCTCCGTTCTTGTACCTTACGATCAGTTCCGGATGTTCAGGACTCATCCAGTGGCCTCCTATGCTCTCGTGTAATGCTATCCTATTCCTCTTGTCCCTATGAGGAGTTAAAGCATCGTGTTTGTATAGGTTCTTGTTCACAACTATGTCGTCAAAGTCCGTAAATCCAAACAGGCCGTCTCCAAGGTCTGCGAACTTGGGTGCAACATCTATATAGCCCTCTTTCTCAGAGACTTCAAAGTCGTATTTTATAGCTCTTTCACCGTCCTCCGAGAACTCCAGGTAGTTTTTATCAGGATCGAAATCTCCGGATTCTATATCCTCAACCACCTCTTCAAACGACTGGCGGTAGAGTTCCTCAAAGTCCTCATCCATTTCCTCCTCAATATAGTCCAATACTGGTTCTATATCCTCTAGAAGTTGATCGTAGTCGAATTCCTGCGCACTCTGGCCGTAGAGTTCAAGGTCGTAGTCTCCAGAGCTCTCAAGGTCCTGAGAATCCTCATAGTCTTCAGAAGCCTTGTCAAAAGGCACGATATTGTCCGACCGGTCTTCCGGATTCTTCGGTTCAAAACTGTCATCCACTACCTCAATCTGAGGTAAGTCCTCATCGCGGTATTTTGCGGTTGCTTCAACCATAGGACTGTCTTCAAAAGAGGAGGCTTTTAAAAACTTGGTCCGGTAGAGGAAAAGCTTTCCACAGGTAAAGAAGGTAAATAGGAAAGAAAAAAAGAAAAATAAGAAGAGGATGAGGCAGCTAAGTTATCTACATGCTGCCTTGCAGTCCTCTCTCTGGATGGTCTTTCTGCCGGCGTGCTTTGAGTATTCTCGAGCTTTTTCAGCAATTTCCATTGCCTGATCCTCAAGCTCATCTCGAAGAGCTTCAGCAGCTCTGTCGGAAACTCTTTCGCCACCGGCCTTCTTCAAGAGCCTTTTTACAGGTGCAAGTGGTAGTTCTGCCATTGGTAATTCACCTCCTGTATGAACGATTGTATGTCCTGCCTTATAAACCTATTGGCGCTACCGGACCATCTGGTGGCGTACAGAACCAACTGCAGACAAAAAAAGCTAACCTTACTGTATATAACGCTGTTATACCCTAGGTTTAAAACTCTGTGAGCAGAAAGTTCTAGGTATGGAAAATCTTGAGATAGACACTGCCGTCCGCGGAGACTACAGCTCGGTAGATCTGTATCTCGTTCCCGAGGCCGTGAATTACGCTGACATGGTGGAAAAGGTACTTGACAAGTTTGGGGAGGACAATCTGGAACTGGTCATAGACGAGTCTTCCATGCCTCTGCCATATTACGATGCTCTAGAAATCCCCCTGGAAGTTTTTGAAGAGAAGTATGACATCCAGGATGAGGAGAACATCTCCAGAGAAAAAGCCCTGAACCTCTGCAGAGATTTGCTATCTTTTGGAGTGTTTGACCTGGGATTTAGAGGAGACAATATCTCAGTATTCATCTCCCATGACGGCTATGTAAACGTAAAGCCTTTAAATCTAGATGAGGAAGAGTTCCAAGAGAAGATAGAGTCTATAGGTGATGTAGATGAGTAAGGAAGACAATGAATCCAAGAAGAGAGAAGAGGTTAAAGGATTTCTGGGAGATAGAGCTGCGGAACTTCTTGATGAGGAGGAAGAAGAATCTGAAGGCAAGGAGGAAGACAAAAAAAAGTAGAATAACCCTGTAGAACCGCATCTAACCTACAAACCAGCTTCCTACCGCCGATAACATGTCCGTCATGCTCTCAGTGAACGAAGGCTTCTTCTCCACTTTTTCACTATCACACCTATCACCTATGCCATCTCCGTCCTTGTCTCTCTGTTCGGGATTGTATTTCTGAGGACAGTTATCCTTGCTGTCAGCAACTCCATCGGAGTCTGCATCTTGTATACCTTCCTCTTTCTTCTCTTTCTCTACCTCATCCGCTTTAGTCTCCTCCATATTATCCTTCTCTTTATTCCCTTTATTCTCTTTCTCCTGCATCTCCTCTTCCTCCTCAACTACTTCCTTCTCTACAGGTTTTTCTGCTTCAAATCTCTTCTCCAGACATTTAGATGAACTCTCTTTACCTGGTGTAGGACACACAAGTGCTCTATCAACCTCAAAGCCAGCCTCTACATTTACAACTGTGTATGCGCCTTCATTAATCTTAAGAACACCTATATTGGGGTTTTCGTCTCCTTTTGAGGTAACTATATAGAAGAATTTCGAGTCTGCACTAGCTTGTCCATTTAGTATCCTCAACTGTTTTTTCGACGGACCTGGTGTTGAAGAGAGAACCTCTATGGATGCAGGCATCTCGGTTACTCCACTTGATCTGGAAAGAAGCCTGAACCCGTTTCCTATCTCTACAAGCTCTCCGTTTTCTCTCTCAAACAGGTCCGCCTTTTGATCTGCGTCCAAGTCGCATTCCACGCATTCTGCATTAACACCTTTGCCCAGTGAGGATTTGGCATCTTTTACGCTTTTAACACCTAGCTCTTCCGGTGTGAACTCCCTCCTGATCTTCATTGTCTCCCCGATCTCAAGAGTTGCAGCCTTTTTGATAGAGAATGTAGGTACTGCAGGCCTTCTGGCACTGACTCTGAACTTTACAGTATAGTTTCTCTCAGAAAGCAATTTTCCACCGGCGTTGTGTATATCAGCCTCTGCCAGTATCTTTGAGCCATCTATTATCACCTGAGGATCTCTCAACTCTATCCAGCTCTTTGCTCCAGATGTTTTTTCTATACCACCGTCCTGGCTGTAGGAGTACTTTACAGATAGACCTGTTGATAGAAGCATAGCTACTGCAACAAGTGCTGCAAGAATCTTTACCTTCGCTCCCGGTTTTAATGCTACCATGATAAACTCCTACATTCCCTAACTTGTAGGCGATGGTTTAAAAAAATTTTAGGAATTCCGGAATGAGGATACTTAAGCAGTATCCATGAATCAGCTTCTACAGGTTTAAGCCATTATTAACTCTTTTTAACCCATCTAGGACCTCTTGGAGTGTCTTCAATCTCCACGCCCAAGTTATTCAACTTCTCTCTTATCCTATCAGAGATATCAAAGCTCTCCTGTTCTCTAGCCATTTCTCGAACTTCAAGAAGTAGGTCTAGGTATTCATAACTGTCTTCTTGTTCTGAAGATTCCTTTACTTTAATCCCAAGTATTTCCGACAGCTCTAACATCTCCTTCTCCAGCCTATCCAGGACAGTTCTTTTAGGATTATCCTCCGAATCTATATAGGTATTAGATACCTTCTCAAGCTCAAAAAGATGTTTAAGGGCTTCAGGAGTGTTGAAATCATCCTCCATGGCTTCTATAAATTTTTTCTTCGCATCCATGGCTTTTTCAAGGTACCTAAGGTCTAGATCAGTCATTTTTCCCGGAGAAAGTTCTGAAGCATTTATCTCGGCCTGGATTTTATCTATAGTGTTTTCCAGGCTCTCCAGTCTCTCCTCTGCTTCCTCCACCTTCTCCCGACTGTAGTCCATGGGCTTCCGGTAATGGGTCATGGCCACCATCAACCTCAATACTTCAGGACTACGGTCCTTAAGAAGTTCTCTAGTGGATACAAAATTTCCTAGAGACTTGGACATCTTCTCATCATCCATTCTTACCAGTCCTGCATGCATCCAGTATTTAACCCATGGCTTCTTGCCTGTTGCGCCTTCAGCCTGAGCTATCTCGTCCTCGTGGTGGGGGAACACCAGGTCTGCTCCTCCTCCGTGAATGTCAAACTGCTCTCCAAGAAGCCTTGTTGACATTGCAGAACACTCTATGTGCCATCCAGGAACTCCTCTGCCCCATGGACTGTCCCAGGTAGGGCTGGTGGACTCCTCAGGATCTCTTGACCTCCATAGAACGAAATCCTCAAGATTCTTCTTTGCGTCAATATCCTTTATATCATCTCTACTTGCTTCTATATCCTCTATGTTCTGGTTTGATAGCTTTCCGTAGTCCTCAAGTTTTCGGACATCGAAGAATACATTACCTCCTGACTCATATGCATATCCCTTATCTAACAGTTCCTCCACCGTCTCTATCATCTCCTGCACATAATGGGTGGCCTGTGGATAGACGTCGGCATGTATGTCTAGCCTCTGAAAGTCCTCCAGCTTGACCTGTGTGAACTCCTCTGCAACCTCTTCAGGACTTCTCCCTTCCTCCTCAGCCCTGTTGTTGATCTTGTCGTTGATATCTGTGATGTTCACAACCGTCTCTACAGTGTATCCCTGATGTTCTAGAAAGCGCCTTATAATGTCAAACGCTATGTAGGTCCTTCCATGGCCTATATGCATGTAATCGTATACCGTCTGGCCACAGACATACATGCGCACCCTATCCTCCTCTATCGGCTGGAAATCTTCTTTTCTACCCGTTAGAGAGTTGTATATTTGGATAGTCACTTTCCTCACCTGTGCGCTTTCAGGGATAGGGTTTTTCTGGAAGATTTATATAAAGTTTGGATTTCCAGAAGTTCTTGGAGTAGTTATTGCCGGGGTGGCAGAGTAGTGATGCGACCGCCTGCAGAGGACCGGTTACGCTCGGTCGGCGCAATGGAGGCCTTCGGCCTCCGGCGAGCGGAGCTCGCTGTGCCGAATATTGCAGCTAGCGGTTAACCCGGGTGCAAATCCCGGCCCCGGCTCTTTCGATCTCTTAAATTCCTCAAGTCAATGCCAATCTATAGATCCATAGGTTCATTTTTAAGAATTGGTAGTTATGGGTTTTTAGAGAAACTATGAAAGATCATACTGACCTGCGGGAAGAGCCGCTTCAGAGTCGCTTAAGGAAGCATGTGGTTGAAAGCGCCTACAATCAAGCTCTGGAAGAGCAGATTGATTCTCTGGACAGAAAAGATTCTTTAGATAGTAAGGAATGTTTTGCCGCATATTCCACGGAAGTTGATGGTACTAGAATATACCTGTACACCCTTTCTACAGGAAGAGACCTGGAAGGACCCCGATATAATAGCTGGGGGATCTATTCTAGATTTAGCGATCTTATGGCAGAAGAAGCTCTAGAGAACGGTGATAGAGTTGTTGTGGAAGATAAGGAGGACTTATACACTCAGGTTTTATTATCTCTAAGTCCAGAAATAGGGGACGATAGTAAGGAAAATCAGAGAAAGAATGAACTCTCGGAGGACGATGTGCTTTCAGGTCTGATGGAAGATGAAGAAGAGGACTTGGAAAAACTAGAGGATGTCGATATAGTCTCCTACTCCGAAAATACTGGTCAGATAGAATCTGCCGACATCAGAGGCATGATCGAAGGTGCAGCGGGAGATCTCCACATAGTGGCTAGCCCTAGAAAGTACGCAGAAGTCAAGGAGGGTATCAAAAAATACCGCACCGGATTCTACCAGGAAAAACTGTATGAAAAAGAATCCGAGGCGGAATACTGGACGAGAAAAGGATTTCAATTGGCAGGGGTTTCTGTAGTTGCGGTGGGAGCGGGTGTCGTATCTGAGATGTTGGAGTTTCCGGTTGATCCGGATTATTTCTATTCCTTATATTCTCTTTCCTTTCCCATGACTCTTGCTTCGATTTTTACTGCATCTAAAAAGGCTCATGATTCCGTCAAGCTGGAGGAGAAGCTGGAGTAGAATTAGGGTTATATAGGCCAAGTTGACTTCTTCTCTTGCAGCGTGATCACAGCCTTAAAAAACTTCCTGCACAACAGGTCTGTTGGGAGTAGGCTGGAGGAATTGGGGCCCTCTGTAACCGGAAGC
>JAXINT010000014.1:0-4215 GCA_034190605.1 Asbonarchaeaceae archaeon (SeqCode)
ATATCCAAGAAAAGAAGAATAGAAAAATGGTGGAAGGGATTTTCCCACCAGACCCTCCCTACTTAGGGAATTATTAATTTCGATCTGACCGTTCTCCAAGGAACTCTGCATCACGTGCTGCAATGTCTTGGAACTCTGCATCACTTGCTGCCCGGTTTTGGAACTCTGCATAACGTGCTGCCCTGTCTTGGAATTTTGAGTGTCCGGCCGCCAGGTATCCAGTGAATTTTGCTGTTTCTACTTCGTCGTTTTTGAATGTTAGAAAGTCTCCTCCGTGGGGTTTGTCGAATTTTTGGAGGGGTGTTCCTCTTTCGTATAGTATGCTTTGTCCGAGTCCTGCGGCCTTGGTGTCGTGTGCGTCTATGTATCTTGCTATTGTTTTGTCGTCTTCGTCTATAAGTTTTGCGGCTAGTTTTAGGGCTCTCCTACCTTTTTCAGGATCTTCACTGTACTTGTCTACTAGTTTTTCAACTCTTTCCTCTAGTTCTTCGTTTAATTCTGGCTTTTGCCGGATTTTTTGGTATTCTTCTAACTCCATCTTCGACCACTACCACAAAGTAAACACAAACTTTTAAATAAGTTTCGGTGACCTTTATAAGGTCCTCTTTCCGGAACCTAACGCTCTGGTACATGGGGACGCCCGGATTTGAACCGGGATCGACCGCTATCTCCTTAAAGGGTTAATCATCACCTATTTTCTAACTATAGGCTCATTCCTCCAGCAAGCCGCGCAGCGGCAGAGTGGTTCCCGAAGGGAACCCGGCAAGTATTGCCAACCTGCTACGGCAGTTGCGCTGGAGGCGGTCAGGATGCCTGGTTACCCCACGCCCCCTGAAGTAGGGTATTCAAACAAAAGATACAGGCCGAACCTATTTAACATTAAAGCCGCTGGAAAGATGGAAGGTCGTTATTTAAAGCGTTGGGATGAATAAAAAAGGCATGGGTGAAGGGATTATAGAGCGTTCCACGATCTGGAGGACATATGAAGCTATTCCAATGATAATGAAGTCTCTGCTGGATCCTTCAACCATACTGACAAACCCCGAGGTTTACAAGAAGGTGAGGAATGGCAGGCTTATATCGTTTCTATCGATTAGAGATAGAGGAAATCATAAAGAGCTGGGAACGGTGTACACCAGGAAGGAATACCGTGGACAGGGCCACGCCACGCATCTTATAGAGAAAGTACTGAGGAAAACGGAGGTAGATGTCTATCTGCTCTGCCAGGAGCATCTTAAAGGATTCTACGAGAAGTTCGGGTTTGAACCTATTGATTCCGCCCCTATAGATATGGAGCTGAGAAGAAAGGCTGCAAACTTGATAAACATCTTTCTGAACCGAGAATGGACTATAGTCATGGGTAGGCGAGGCTGACAGGTCTGGCCAAAAAGATTTAAAGATTTTATACAGACGTAAGGAGCGGAAGAACAATGGATTACAGCGAACTCTCAAGGGACAGGCTTGTCCAGATTGTTGAAGCGCTGGAGAAACAGGTAGAAATGGCTGAACAGCAGAAGGAGGAGGCTGTTTCAAAGGCAAAGAAAGTAAAAGCGGATTTCGAGAACTACAAGAAGCGCGAGGAAGATCGTAAAGAGAATTGGAAACACCAGGCAAGAGAAGAGCTAGCAGAAGATCTGATAGCAGTTATGGACAACTTGGAGAGAGCTATAGCATCTGCAGAACAGGACTCGGCTATAGTTCAGGGGGTTAAGATGGTTGTGGATCAGCTGTACGATGCGCTGGAGAAGCGAGGGCTGGAGAGGATAGATGCAGAAGGAGAGGAGTTTGATCCGAAGATACACAACGCAGTGGAGACGAGGGACCATGAGGAGGAAGACAAGGTATTGGAGATGATAAGGCATGGTTACATGTACAATGACAGGGTTCTGAGGGAGGCAGAGGTTGTTGTTGGGAAAAAAGCAGAAAATTGATAGATTCTAGGAGAGTCAGAAAAATTTTTAAAATTTGGCATAAAAATCATGGAGTATCTATGCCACATTCACACCGTAAAATTATGAGATCGCTTATTCCGGATTGGGGGAGTGAGTTCAATGGAGAAGAACTTTACCGCGCTATAAGGGATTCTGACCATTTAGAGAGGAAGGGATATGAGCTTGTAGCGGAAGATAAAAAATTCCTGGAGGTTAGTGACGGGAAAGAAGTAGAGGAATACCACCTTCAGTTCAAGAAAGTGGAGAATACTACAGAACAAGCACAGAAGGGCTATAGAATACACCTAATAATACCGCGAGGAAAAACAGAAAAGATACCTTACTTTACAAACGGTATAGACCTATATAGCACCAAAGAGCTTTCGGGTTTAAGAGGAGAAATACAGGAAAAACTGACCGGATATTTAACCGATTCGAGATTTGAGTGGCCTGATAATAAGATCGCTCTGTCTGAAGAGGTCAATAGCGAGGAATTATACAGAGAAATAAAGAACTCGAACCGGTGGGGAGGATATGACCACATTACAGAGCAGATGTTTTATGATATAGAGGGAGATGTAAAAAGAGAAAAATATACTGATGAAGAAAGGCGTAAACCAGAAAATGTAGAGAGATATAAGGCATCGTTCATTAATAGAAGAGAACTAGGTATAACAGGCTTTATCAAGGGCCTATTAGGCAACAACAGTAAGGAAAAGATACATCTAGAAATCCCTGGTGGAGAGACAGATCAGATAAGGTATAGGGTGGCTGAAGGTGATGAAAGAGAGGTCGAGGAAACCTTAAGGTCTGTAGTTAACCGTGCAATGATGGAAAATACCGTTAACGGTATAGTGGAGGAACTTTCAGCTCTAACTCGCGCAGCTAAAAAGTCAAGATAATCAAAGTATTGACACGAGAAAGAACTCATTCCTGCAGACTCAACCATTTCCATGCTGACTTCACTTCTATTTTTTTACCTTCTTTATCCAGTATATCTTCCCTTTCAAAAGTTATTATACTCAGCTTGTCGCAGTTAAACTTCTCAGAAGCTTCTAATATGGCTTCTATTTCCCTATTCTGCGTTTCCTCGTCTTCCATGTTATAACATACCTGAACTATCTCAACTATATCCTCTCCCTCCTTCACAACAAAATCAGTCTCCTTCTGGCCCTTCCAGTAATACACCTCTTCATGATTACGGTACAGCTCCAAGAAAACAATATTCTCAAGAATAGCACCAGCATCCCTGCTGAAACGAAAGCCTCCTACATTTCGAAGGCCAGGATCTATACAGTAGACTTTTCGCGGGTTTAAAACCTGCTTCTTGTGCGAATAAGCAAACTTTTGGACAAAGAATAGAATTCGCGCGATGGATAAGTAATGAGAGAATCTCTCTATCGTATCCAAGCTCACATCTACCGCATTACTTACGCTGCTATACGATTTTAGGTTGGAGATGTCGGAAAGATAATTTCTAGCAACCTCTTTAAGTTTGCCGGTCTTCCGTATGTTAAAGCGCTCCTGGACATCCTTTATCAATATATCGTCAAAATACTGCGTCAGAATCTGTCTCTTCTGAGGCTCATCCACTAAGGCTACTTTTGGGAATCCGCCCCATTCTAGGTATTCTCTAAGAAGTTTCTTTATCTTATGGCGCTCTCTTACAAGATCAGTTTCCGACTCAGGCTTTATCTCGTTGAAATGGAGGAACTCTCCAAACGAAAGAGGAAACACCTCCATACTGACGTGCCTTCCAGACAACAGTGTTGAATACTCCTCAGAGAGCAAATGAGAGGAAGAGCCTGTCACCAATATCCTGGCATTCTTTGCTTCATGTATTAGGTTTGCAAACTTCTCCCACCCCTCCACCATCTGCGCCTCGTCCAGCACCACATAGTGGAGAGCATCTGGCTGAACCTCCTCTTGATAAACCTCATATATACGGTTTAAATCTTCCAAATCAGCGCCAGAAAGTCTAGGATCATCTAACTTTATGAAAAGAGTGTTCTTATCATCCAGACCTACCTCTATCTTATTCCTGAGAAACTGATGTAAAAGTGTAGACTTGCCGGCGCGTCTTACACCTTTTACAGCTACTATCTCACCCGTTTCGGCTAGAGACTCAAGCCGATTAAGATAGGTAGGTCTCTCCAGGCTATCATCCCTGTAGCTCCCCCAGAGGTTCCAGTCGTTCAGCGCGGTAAGTATATCCTCTCTCTTCATGGTTCTACCCTACAAGCTTGAAATTCTCACCCAACCTTATAAGTATATCGTTAGGTTT
>JAXINT010000014.1:4315-11313 GCA_034190605.1 Asbonarchaeaceae archaeon (SeqCode)
TATCGTTAGGTTTTGGCTAAAACCTACCGATAGTATCGTTAGGTTTCTCACAAGAGTCTTCCAAAAAAGTTAAAAATTTTTACAGAAACAACCAGAAAGCGGTCGTGTTTCCGACTCTTTTAAATAACTTGGACCAGCTTTAGCACGAGGTGAGAATCATCCATGGCAGACAATCAGAAGATAATCGGTATTGATCTTGGAACCACACGGTCAGCAGTTGCAGCAATAAAAGACGGAGAACCTAAAATTCTGGAGAACAAGGAGGGAGAGCGCGTCACTCCTTCAATAGTTGCTTTCGACGATGGTGAAAGGCTTGTAGGAAAGCCTGCAAAGAACCAGATGATAGTCAACCAGGATAACACTGTAAAGTCCATCAAGCGGAAAATGGGAGAGGACTACAAGGTAGCTCTTGACGGCGATGAGTACACTCCCCAAGAGATATCTGCCATGGTCCTGCAGAAATTGAAGCAGGACGCCGAGGAAAAGCTGGGTGGAGAGGTTGAGAAAGCAGTTATAACTGTCCCTGCGCATTTTGACGACCACCAGAGACAGGCTACAAAGGATGCCGGAGAGATCGCAGGTCTAGAGGTTGAAAGGATTCTTAACGAGCCTACAGCTGCAGCTCTTGCCTATGGGCTTGACGACGACCGGGAGAAGACCATACTGGTGTATGACTTTGGTGGAGGAACATTTGATGTTACGGTTCTTGAGATTGGAGACGGTATATACGAGGTCCAGTCCACCGAAGGAGACAATGAACTGGGAGGAGATGACTTCGATCAGGAGATCGTGGACTGGGTTCTAGAGAAGTTTGAGGAAGAAAACGGTATCGATCTTTCTGATAAGAAGCAGGCGCTACAGAGGATAAGAGAGAACGCCGAGGAGGCGAAGAAGGAATTGAGCTCTAGGAAGAAGGCGGAGATAAACATACCCTTTATACATCAGGAGGACGGTGAGACATACAATATAGATTACGAGCTTACAAGATCGAAGTTCGAAAACCTTGTACAGAAGCTCATAGAGAGGACCACAAAGCCTACAGAAAAGGCTATAGAAGATGCAGGTATCAGCAAGGGAGACATCGACTCGGTCATCCTTGTCGGAGGTACCACGAGAGTTCCTGCAGTAAGAGAACATGTACAGGCCATAACAGGCATGAAACCAGACCAGTCGGTCAGTCCTGACGAGGCAGTTGCCCAGGGAGCGGCAATACAGGCAGGATCAATCTCCGGAGAAATGGACGATCTACTTCTACTTGATGTTACACCTCTCAGCCTTGGAGTCGAGACCAAGGGAGGTATAACAACCAGGCTTATCGAGAAGAACACTACCATACCTGCAGAGGAGACCAAGACCTTTACTACAGCACAGGACAACCAGTCAGTTGTCACCGTAAATGTCTTGCAGGGAGAGAGGGAGATGGCAAAGGACAATAAGAGCCTGGGACAGTTCAACCTGCAAGGCATCCCTCCAGCACCTGCGGGACAGCCGCAGATAGAGGTAACCTTCTCAATAGATGCGGACGGAATACTTAACGTTTCTGCAAGGGAGAAGCAGACCGGTAAGGAACAGTCAATAACTATCGAGGACCAGGCAAGGCTGGACGAGGAAGAGATTGAGAGAATGAAGGAGGAAGCAGAGAAACATGCAGAAGAGGATAAGAAGAAGCGCGAGTTTATCGAGGCAAAGAACAAGGCAGACCAGGTTATAAGCCAGGCAGAAGACCAGATTGACGAGTACAGTGACCAGGTTGAGGACAGTATAGTTGAAAGGGTAGAAGAATCTCTGGAAGAACTTGAAAAGATCAAGGAAGAAGCAGAGGAGGCAGAGGAGATAGAAAATGCTATAGAAGATCTTCAGGAGGAGATGCAGGAGATTGGAAAGGAGATCTACGGAGATCAACAGGGAGCAGGACCTGGAGGAATGGGTCCAGGAGGTTTTGATCCTTCAAACATGAGTGAGGAAGACCTGAAGAAAGCAGCGCAGAACATGGGGCAGGGACAGCCAGGAGCAGGTAAGAGCGGTGATGACGATGTTGTAGAGGCAGACTACGAGGAAGTGGCTCAGGATGATGAGAGTGAAGAGGAAAAGGAAGACTAATCAGCAATGCCAAAGAAATACTACAGGCTTCTCGGAGTTTCAGAAGACGCATCTCAGGAAGAGATAAAGAAGGCTTACAGGAAGAAAGCAAAGAAATACCATCCTGATTCCAATTCTGAGGAAGCTGACGAGGAAAAGTTCAAGGAGATCAACAAGGCATACGAAGTTCTATCGGACAAGGAGAAGCGGGAGAAATACGACATGTTTGGAGAAGAAGGGGTGGGCGCTACAGGTTCTCGCGGAGGCTTTCAGGGTGGAGGTTTTGGAAGTTTCCAGGATCTATTTGAGGCTTTCTTTGGAGGTGGAGGAAGAGGTAGAGGAAGGAGGAAGCGGAGAGGTCAGAACCTCAAGATACAAGTATCGATAAGTCTGGAAGAGGCGTATGAAGGCACCACTAAAACATATCAGGTTAGGAGAAGGAAGAAATGCGGCAAATGCGATGGAACAGGAGCGGAAAACGGTAATACTCAGACCTGCTCCAAGTGCAATGGGAGAGGACGGATAAGCAAGGTGCAGAGAAGTATATTTGGAAGGGCGAGGACAGTTACAGAATGCGATGCGTGTCACGGAACTGGAGAAAGGCCTGAGACCAAGTGCAGTAACTGTAAAGGAGACGGACTTGAGATGAAAGAGGAGACTCTTGAAATAGAGATACCAAAAGGTGTGAGGAACGGCCAGAGGCTGAGGCTCCGTGGAAAAGGCCACAGATCGCGGAACGGAGAGGCAGGAGACCTGTACGCCTTTGTAAATGTTGAGGAACATCCAGACCTGCAGAGAAAGGAAAGCGATCTGTTCACTACACTAAAGATCGGAATCGGAGATGCGGCTCTAGGCACAACTGCAGAAGTACCAACACCAAACTCGAAGATAGAGGTAGATGTTCCTCCAGGCACACAGCCTGGACAGGTACTTAGGATTGAGGGCAAGGGAATGCCGCGTAAGAGAAGAAGAGGCGGAAGCAAGGGAGACCTTTATATCAAGGTTGATGTTGAGGTTCCTGAAGATCCGGATGATAGCCAGGAAGAGCTGTTTGAGGAGCTTAGAAGAGGTGCAGAAACCGAGAAGAGCTTCTTTGAGACGGTTAAGGATGTTGTGGGCTGAAGAATTCTATAGATCACTCCAGTCCACTACCTCTATGTGTTTCACGCGCTCGAAATGATCTGCGTTATTGGTCAATACAGGTTGACCGTGTATCACCGCAGTAGCCGCTATATATGTGTCGTTTATCTCGATAGGAACACCTTCATCCATTAAATCTGCAAATATCTGGCCTGCCTTGTCAGCTACTCCTTTTGTCACCGGAAGAATCTCCAGATTTTCATCTATCTTTTCAAACTCTACCTTGCCGACATCATTTCGGTACCTGCCAACACAGAGTTCCATATAGGTGGCAGCACTGATAGCATGCCAGGTATCTGGAAGCCGGTCTATCCTCTCAAGGTTCCTCCCTCGGTCTATATCTACCAGTACCGAGGTATCTAAAATCATGCAGTCACCTTTTTTATGCGTTCTTTGTTTCTTTTGGAAGCATCCTTAAGGTTGTCCTTAATCTTCTCCCAGTCACCGGAAAAGCCTATCCCTGACAGCTCGCTGAGATCTCCTTTGGCTATATTTTCCCTTATAAACTCCGAAAAACTCTTGTTCCTCTTGTGGTTCTTCATCCACTCATAGACATCATCCGAAACTGAGATCGTCCTCGACATTGTGTACATATATATGCATGTGGGTTTTTAAAAGCTTTTTTGTTTCTTAACAATCGTTTGTTAGAGTTGGAATACATTCCAACTCTAGTCGTACTAAAATTGGAATGTAGTCCAACTTTAGTAACTTTTATAAAGGCCTGGGATGAATAATAGAGATAGAGGGAGACCATGGAGCCGGAAGTATATATTGAGCGCGACTTGAGAGAGAAGTTCCGGAGGACAGACAGGACACACTCCATCGTTGCAGTGGTAGGGCCGCGTCAGTCAGGGAAGACAACGTTTCTGAAGAAGCAGATGGAAGGAAAGGACGCTTCATATGTCATGTTTGACGATCCAGAGGCAAAGGCGCTGTTTGAGGAGGAGATAAAAAAGTTTGACCTACAGTATGTGCAGGGACACGATGTAGCGGTTCTGGACGAGATACAGTACTGCGAGAGCGCTGGTAGGAACCTAAAATACTTGGCAGATAAGGGTAGGAAGCTATGGATAACCTCCTCCTCGGAGACGATACTCAGAAAAAAAGTGCTCTCAAGGCTTGTGGGAAGAGCATCGATCTGCAGGCTCTACCCGTTCAATCTGGAGGAGTTTCTCCGAGCCAAAGGCCAGAAAGCGCTGAACTCGGAGATAGAGGAGAGACTGCTCTGGGAACACGCAGTCTATGGAGGATACCCCAAGGTAGCGCTTACAGAAGGGAAAGACCTCAAAAAGGACATACTTCACAGCCTATACGAGACAATACTGCTGAAAGACGTGGCGCAGACTTTCTCTATAGACGATATAGATGCGCTAAAGAGCCTGACAAGGTATCTGGCGCATAACACGGGTAAGACAGTGAACTACCAGACCATTTCCAATAACCTAGATATAAGCTTCAAAACTCTTAAAAAATACCTTACAGCGCTGGAGAAGAGCTATATAATAGACAGAACCGATCCATTCCACACAAACAAGAAGAAAGAGATCGCAAAACGGCCAAAGCTACATTTCATAGACAACGGGATGCTAAATACTCTGAGAGGAAGCTTCCCGGACAGCCTAACAGGAGAGCTCTTCGAAAACTATGTATACACAGAGCTGATCAAGGGAGGGCACAAGCCAAAGTTCTGGAGAACTAAGTCGAAAGCAGAGGTAGACTTTGTGCTAGATAAGAGCCCTCCTATTCCTATAGAGGTGAAGCTGGAGCGTAAATCCTCGGACACGCCAAAGGGGCTTCGATCGTTCATATCACGGTACGAGCCAGATATAGCTCTGGTAGTCAGGAGTAGTGGAGAGGAACACCGGGAAGAGATCGACAGCTGTATAGTCCATTACACTACCCCCTACCAGTTTCACAAGCGTCTCTCAGAGACATAGAGTAGGAACACATTCCAACTCTAGCTGTACTAAAATTGGAATGGAGTCCAACTTTAGCAGCATTTAAAAAGAAAGATTTAACTATTTCTGGAAGAAACTACTAGTCATGGTGGAGAACATTACCATAGCGCTCTTTGTAGCAGGTGCTATATCTGGCGGTCTTGCTACCTACTTTCTCATGAGGAAGTGGATGGAGCAGAAGCTGGAGAGGTGGAAGCAGGAGGCGGGAGAAGAGATAAAAGAAGAGGCGCTAGAGAGGAGTAGAAGTGTGCTCAAGGGAAAGGTCGGGGAACAGCTGGCGCCATTCATAAAAGGTTTTAACTACAACCCTGCGGACTGCCGATTCATAGGGTCGCCTGTGGACTACCTGATATTTGATGGCCTATCAGAGGGAGAAGTGGAGAAATTGGTGCTGGCTGATATAAAGACCGGGCCGGAAGCTGGGTTGTCGGACGGTCAGAAGAAGATAAAGGATGTGGTAGATAGCGGAGAGGTCATGTGGAAGACCCTGAAGGTTGAGACCAGAGAGGTGGAAGACAAGTGAAGGATGGAGAATATAAGCTGGCATTGGTAGGTAGAGAGGAGATATTACACCCGCTGATAGAAGGTGTGGCAGAAAAGATAGACAGAGGAGCAGATGTGTCTATACATCCTGCAGCAAACCTTGAAGGAGGGCTCAAGTTGTACAAGGAAAAGGAGATAGATTTCACTATATCAAGCCTTTACTTTGATTCAAGGACAGAGGAAATGGAAACAGCTGTTAGAGAGTACCTGGAGACCACTGCTGCAGGAAGTGCTGATCGACGGGTTCCTTCCTCTGTATATCTAGCTCTACAGAACTCCGTCCGGAGCCATTCTGAAAAGATCGAGAGGGCTAGAGAGGTTCTTGGGAAAAATGTGGATAGGATGCTGGAGGTGGCGGAGAGGGATATAAGAGAGATAGAGAGTTCTCTCATAGGAGAGGGTTATAGTGATCTTGAGCTTGCTAGAAGACCTAAAGACATCGAAAGAGACAGCAACATTGTTGATAACCTGCTATACAGAGCTGTTAATGAAGAACCTAATCCTCCTTTTGTCGTGTGTACGGACAAGGAATTAAAAGGCTGGGAGGAGTATCCTGAGTTAAAGGCTATAGAGGATATTACTGGTAAAAAAGTGAAAAGAGTAGTATCTCATCCTAGAGGCCAAGACTTGGAGGTAGGAGAGACACCTGTTGAAGATGCGTATAAAAAGGCCTGTGGGATGATGGCCAGGCGAGATATAAGCGACCGCGATGTCAAGGATAAGAAAGGAGAATACAGGAGGGTGATGAAGGAAAGGTTTTCCATAGAATAGGAGGATTTAAAATGCAGACAACAGCAGTAGTAGGTGCCGGAACTATGGGAAGAGGGATTGCACAGGTGTTCCTCCAGTCAGGCATGGAGGTAGTGCTTATAGACAGGTCGGAAGAACAGCTTGAAAAAGCTATAGAAGATATAAAGGCTGGCCTGGAAAAATTCAGAGAGAAAGAAAAGATAGAGGAGGATCCAGAAGAAATCATTGAGAGGCTGGACGCAAATACAGCCATGGCGGAAGTAGAGGGCGCAGAACTGATTCTGGAGGCCGTGTCAGAGAAGGAGGAGATAAAGAGAGAGGTGTATCAGGAAGCAGCAAAGCATAACAAGAGCGCAGTCTATGCGTCAAACACCTCTTCAATCCCTATCAAAAAGCTGGCAGAGCATGCACCCGATCCTGAAAAATTCATTGGGATGCACTTCTTCAACCCTGCGCCTATCATGGACATAGTAGAAGTCGTGAAGACAGAGGAGACCAGTAAAGAAGTGGAAAATGAGGTTCTAGAGC